>JBEKLK010000062.1:0-12508 GCA_050010235.1 Rhizomicrobium sp. | reverse complement strand
AATTGAAATGAAAAAAGATACTCGCTTCGCGCATATTCTGTGGCTGGCCGCGTTGGGCTCCTTGTTGCTTGGCGCTGCGCAATCGGTCGCCGCCGGGGCGTCCGTCAGTTTGGACCTCGCATCCGTTCGCAACCAGGCGGCGATTGCCGTGTCGTTCGATTTCGCACCGCTGCCGGCGAATGCGGGGAAGGGTGTCACCATCGCGCTTCTCTCCGGCGGGCCATCGAGCTCCGTGGCGCGCGCGCTCGGTCGCCGGGCTACTTTTGTCAGCGCCAGAACGGGCGACGCGAGCCCTTACGCGGCAGAAGGCGATTCGGCCTCGTTTTCCGATACTTTGCTCACGATTGTTGCCGCGCTCGCTCCGGGCGCGCGAATTGTCAATATCAAGATCGTGGACAAGGATGGCAGCAGCTCGCCCGAGATCGTTTCGAACGGCATCGACCGCGCCGTTCGCTTGAAAGCAAAAGTCATCGTCATACCGGTCGGCATGTCCGGCTCCAACTCCGGCGTGGCCGCCGCAGTCGGGAGGGCGCTGAAATCCGGGGCTCTCGTCGTCGCTTCATCGGGGGATGAATCGGAAACGTCGCCAAGATTTCCCGCGAACATGGACGGAGTGCTCGCCATCGGTGCCGTCGACGCGCAGAACACGATTGCGCAGTTCTCGAACACGGGGAGTACCGTGCTTTATGCTCCTGGGGTCGATGTTGCCGGATTGAACGAAAGCGGCGCGATCGAAACCACCTCCGGCGCAAGTCATGCGGCGGCCGTGGCCGGCGCCATTTTTGCCGATCTCTGGTCGCAAAATCCCAAACTCCATTCGGCGCAACTTGCCAGTGCGGTGCGCGGCAGCGCCACGCAGATTGCCGACGGGCATGGCGGAACGGGGCCGCTCATGGATGGCGCGGCCGCGTTGCGCACCATCAAGGCGGGAAAGTAATTCGATATCCCGGCACCAGCCGCCGGACGACACCTATGGGAAGGGAAACTATGCGCAGGACTTCTATCGTACTGGCCTTAATTCTCGCCGCGCCTCCGGCTTTGGCGCAAGTGCCGGCTCACGATTGGGTGAAAGCGGGAACGGACCCCACCTACGGAATGGATATATGCGTGGATCGAAACAGCGTTATAAAGAGTGCCGACGGATATGTGCAATTCGAGATGCTCCTGGGTTGTGCAGGACCGGACAACCTGATTTTCGTCGAATATGTAAATTGCAACGAGGACATGACCGGCAATACTCTTGTGACGAAATCTTATCCATATAACGAGAGAAGCAGTTATAACTGGGCGACGAGACAGGTAGAGGACACCAAGAGCGCGTCGTTGGCCGCTCAGAGCGCGAAGTTTGTCTGTGCCGAGGTCGCGGGAAGTTCGGCGGCGGACGTGGGGTCGGGGTCGAAATAGTCGGGCAAATTTGGCGACGCTTTAAATTGGAATTGCAGTTTGTGTCGCTGCATTTCGGCGAGTCAAAATAGGAGAAATCGGGCTGACTTCACCGATTTGCCCGGATGATATGAGATAGCTATGTTCGTCGGCACATGAAGCGTCTTTTTTCCGCGCGGGGAGCAATATGTTCCGTGTTCTGACGACCGTTTCGATCCTGTCACTTTTGGCAATTGCTTCCGCTGCGGCCCAAACGATCGGCCTGGCATGTACCCGACAAGGCAATCCTGCCTATCATATTACTTTCGATTTGAGCGCTCACACAGTCGCCTACTCGAACGGCCTCACTTTGCCGGTGCAAATCACGGACACGGATTTGACATGGCAAGAAGTCAGTGCGACCGGCATGACGACTTACGTCGACTACAACCGCGACACAGCCCAAATAACTGAAATCGTGCATGCGGGGGACAACGGGCAGGGCGTATCATGGGGCGACTGGTCCGCCGTGGCCAATTGCGTTCCCGGCCAGAAAATTTTCTAAAAAAAACGGGACACGGAATACGTTTCCCAAAGGCATCGGCTAGCCGGCCGCGCCGGCGGTGACTTTTTCGACATCGAAAGACAGATAAAATGCGCCCCTGCCTGCTTGTACTGGCTTTCTCCGAAAAAGAATAAGGTGACATCGTCAACGTTCCCCTCGGACTCGGCCACTGGCGCGGTCATCTATTTGACGGACGCCCGAAAGGAGGTGACCGCTGCAAGGGTCCCCAGCCGCAGGTTGAGGCATGCCGCCATGGTGAACATTGCCGCCGTCACCTAATTTCGTCCAATATTTGAGACATCGCAGTCCCGCATGGCAGCGTTAAAATTTATTTCCTCGGATCGCGTTGCTCCCGCGCCTTCGTCACCACCTCCGCGACGGCATCCACAACGGCATCCGGTTTGTCGAGTTGAATATAGTGGTTCGCGCCAGGAACGGTGCGGTTCACGCCGACAGTCGACAATTTGGTCAGATCGTCGTGCATCTTGTTCCACGCGGTCCACTCCGCTTCCGCCTGATCCGCCGGAATGTTTGTCGAGCGCTCGCCGCGCGTGAGGACAATGAGCGGCATGGAGCCGAAGGAGCGCCTCTCGGCCGCGACCTCCGGGGTGTCCGCGGCAAAAAACGATTCCGCTTCTGAGCTGAATGCCTGAACGGATGCTGCGCCGTGGCCGGCAACCCAAGCGGTTGCCAGATCCGGCGGAAAACTCGATGGCGGCGGCGATGCGCAGTCGTTCAGAATATCCGCCGAAAGATCCGGCATCCCGCAGTGGCGCGCGCGGGCCAGGGATTTCTTGTCGCCTTCTGCGATCGCCGGCGACACCGCTTCTATGACCGGGAGTTGGTTCTCGACCGACGGATCGACGAGCACCATGCCTGCGACATCATCCGGATGCCGGTCGGCGAAGAGACGAACGATGTATGAGCCCATCGAATGGCCCACGAGGACATAGGGCCCGCGAAGATCGGCGGCTTTCAGCAGTGCTTCAAGGTCGGCAACTTCGGCTTTGGCGTCGCGCGGCAAGGGTCCGGGAGAGCTCTTGCCGAATCCCGCGCGATCGTAGGCGCAGACCCGCGTCTGCTTCGCGATATCGTCCTGCACGGCACGCCAGTTATAGGCGTCGCCGCCAAGGCCCGACTCCAGTATGACCGAGGGCGATCCCGCGCCGATGCAATAGAGGTTGAGTTTGCGTCCATCCGGAAGCGGAACGAGGCGGCTGTCGCGCAGATAAGCGGCGTACCAGAGGGCTTGCGGCGACAAGGTTGCCGTCTGTTGGGCGCGCGCATGGTCGGCGCCGAGAGGGAGCGAAGCCGCGGCCGCGAGAGATGCAGCCAAAAATCCATAGCGCGAGAATCCGGTGGTCGCCATCCGATCATCTTTCTTTGATCCGTTCTTCGCTATGCCAAAAATTTGGCATGAGTCTCCGGACTTGTCAATCGACCGCCCGAGCGCGCCATCGCCGAAGCCTGTCGGCAGACACCGCCATCATGCGTGATGGAAATTTGATGATCGCCGGATAAAAAATAATTCGGAAAAAAATCGACCCCCTTCCTAACCGACTGTCGCGCAAAAATATTCGCCGGAAATTCGCGGCAAACGTTCGCACAACGTTGCATAAAACCTTGTCGAATCAGCGTTTTTTGCAATTGCGCGGAGCGATCTGCAGCGCCATGTTGGGTGTTTTCCCGATTTGGAGTTGGCACATGGAAGAGACATCGCAGTTGGAAAAAGCCGGCGCCGACACGCGCTGGAAGAAGGGACAATCCGGCAATCCCGCGGGCCGCCGCGCGGCCGGCGCGGGCGCCACGCTCACCTGGTTTGCGCGCACGATGCTGGAGCAGCCGGTCCAGCGCTGGGACGGCGGCGGCCAACGCACGCGGCTGGCGGAATATATGCTCGATCTCGTGGCGCGCGCCGACGCAGGCGATCTGCAATGCCGCATGTTCCTCTTGCGCGTCATCGACCGGGGCGATCGCCGCAAGCAGGCAGCGCTGCGCAATTCCAAAAAAGCGAAGAATGCAGACTTGCGCGAATTCGAACAGGCGCAGGCTTGCGAGATTTCGCAAACGCCTCCCCCTCCGCCGCCCGAAATGGAGCCCGAGCTGATCGCGACGGTGCGCCCCACCGTGCCGGCGCGCGTCGAGACGTCAGCGCCTGTGAAGAAAGCGCCGTCCGTCGATGCGGCGTCGCTGCGACGCGATCCGCGCACGGGAGACCTGCTCGGCCCCGATGGCCGCGCCTTGTCGCGCGAAGCCCAGGACCGGCTGGCCTATCCCGACTGGCCGCACATCTCTCCGCACCTGAAAAAGGAGGAGCGCGCAGGCGCGTTGGCGGGGCAAAATGCAGGCGCGCCAGCAGGGGATTTAGCAGGGCCAAAAAGCCCTACTCCGCCGCCTCAAGTATTTGATTCCGTTGTAAATTCCGGAACAGAAAAAAACGAGCAGAAAAATGAGTCGGATCCGCCGGTCGCCAATCCTGCGAGTACGCGGCATTGACCGCCGACTCGTTGCCGAAGCTGCGCAAGGGTGAAGGGTGGCCTGCCACCCGAAGCTGCGCGAACCCGTGACCCGCCTCCCTACGCTCCTATCGGAGCTTCGGGAGGCACCCTCCGCTGCTGCGCAGCGTAGGGTGGCGCGCCCGACAGGATTCGAACCTGTGACCTCTGCCTTCGGAGGGCAGCACTCTATCCAGCTGAGCTACGGGCGCGTGCCGGGCTCTATAGCGCGCCGGGCATCCAGGGGGCAATCGGCCGCTCCGCGTCCGCGCGGCCGGTTGCGGACCAGCCCGGTCGCACCTAGCGTCTTCACGGCGGCGTGGGGCGCCTTTCGCCATGATCGATTTCTCGCTTTCGCTGGATCACTATTTCGGGTTCTTCGCATTGGCCTTGCTGCTCGCCCATGTCGGCGTGCTCGTCTGGTCGGGCTGGCTGCGCAAGACGATTGCGCCGGCCCTTGCGCTCAATCTCGTCATCAGCGCCGGCGTCGCGCTCTATTGGGCGCCGCATCTCGGCGAGCTCGGCGATTATATTCCGATGGTCTGGGCCTTCGTCGCCTTCGAATTCGTGGTGCTGGTCACATCGCTCCTGGCGGTTTTCCGCGTTCGCGTGCCGCACGCTGTGATCTGGATCGAATTCGCGGCCCATGGTCTTCTGACGGCGCTCACGTTCCTTTTCATTCTCACGTTCCGGATCACACGGTTAATCTGATCCGCTGCACCGCACCAAATGCCGGCCGCGCGGCCGGTAAAATCTTCGTCAGCATGGCTGGCAATGGGCGCGACTTCACGCCATGTTCGCCGCCGCAAAATACGTGGGGAATTCGATGCTTGGAAATCGCACCGCTTGGCTGGGCACCGCAGCCATACTTGCCGTTTGTTCCGCGTCCGCTGCCTGGGGCGCCGCCGCCGCTACGACTGTCGGGGGGCCGTTCGCCGCGCCCAGCACATTGCCGTACCAGGCGCCACCTTTCGACCGCATCAAGGATTCCGATTTCCAGCCGGCATTCGAAGAGGCCATGCGGCAGCAACTGGCCGAGATGCATACGATCGCCAACAATCCCGCCCCCGCCACGTTCGACAACACGATTGTCCCCATGGAAAAATCCGGCCGCATGCTGGATCGCGTGCAATCGGCATTCTCCGGTCTGGAGGGCGCCAACACCGACGATGCGTTGCAGGCGGTGGACACGGCGGAGTCGCCCAAACTCGCAGCGCATCAGGACGCGATCTATCTCGATCCGAAGCTCTTTGCGCGCGTCAAGGCGATCTACGACCAGCGCGACAAACTGCATCTCGATCCCGAAGCGCTGCAGCTGGTGACCGTCTATTACCAGCAATTCGAACATGCGGGCGCCAATCTGTCCGATCCGGACAAGACCAAGCTGCGCGCGCTCAACGAGCGGCTTTCCACGCTGGAAACCGCGTTCGAGAAGAAACTGCTTGCAGGGACCAAAGCCGGCGCGCTCGTGGTGGACGACAAAGCCAAACTCGCAGGATTGAGCGACGGCGCCATCGCCGCCGCGGCGCAGGCTGCCGAAGGCCGCGGCCTCAAAGGCAAATGGGTCATTCCGCTGCAGAACACGACGCAACAACCGGCCCTGCAATCGCTGACCGACCGGGCGACGCGCCAGCAGCTGTTCGACGCGTCCTGGACGCGTGTCGAGAAAGGCGACGCCAACGACACGCGCGACACCATCGCGACGCTGGCACAGCTGCGCGCGCAAAAAGCCCAGTTGCTCGGCTTCCCCAATTACGCCGCCTATGTGCTTGAAGACCAGATGGCGAACACGCCCGCCAAGGTCGAAACTTTCATGGCGCAGTTGGGGCCCGCCGCGGTGGCGCAGGCCGCGATCGAGGCGAAGGACATTCAGGCCGTCATCGACAAGAGCGGCCAGCATTTCGAACTCAAGCCCTGGGACTGGGAGCTCTATTCCGAGCAGGTCCGCAAGGCGAAATACGATCTCGACGAGAACGAGATCAAGCCGTATTTCGAGATCTGGAATGTGCTGCAGAACGGCGTGTTCTATGCCGCCAACCAGCTCTACGGCATCACCTTCAAGGAGCGGAAGGACATTCCCGTCTGGCAGCCGGACGTGCGCGTGTTCGAAGTGTTCGACAAGGACGGCTCGCCGCTGGGGCTGGCCTATTTCGATTACTTCAAGCGCGACAACAAGCAGGGCGGCGCCTGGATGAGCAATTTCGTGGGCCAGTCGAAACTCCTGGGCACGAAGCCGGTGATTTACAACGTCGCCAACTTCACCAAGCCCGCGCCCGGCCAGCCCGCGCTGATCTCCTTCGACGACGTGACCACCATGTTCCACGAGTTCGGTCACGGATTGCACGGCCTGTTCGCCGCCGAGGAATATCCCTCGCTATCCGGCACCAATGTGGCGCGCGACTTCGTCGAATTCCCGTCGCAGTTCAACGAGCACTGGGCGCTCTATCCGCAGGTGCTCAAGCACTATGCCGTCCACTACAAGACCGGCCAGCCGATGCCGCAGGCGCTCGCGGACAAAATCCAGAAAGCCGCGAAGTTCGATCAGGGCTACGAATTGGGCGAACTCGTCGCAGCCGCCGAACTCGACATGCAATGGCACATTTTGCCGGCCAGCGCGCCGAAGCAGGACGTCGACAAATTCGAGGCGCAGGCGCTCAAGACGGTGCATATGGACATGGCGGATGTCCCGCCGCGCTACCGCTCGAGCTATTTCAATCACATCTGGAACAACGGCTATGCGGCGGGCTACTACGCCTATTCGTGGACGGAAATGCTGGACGACGACGCCTTCAGCTGGTTCACCACGCATGGCGGCATGACGCGCGCCAACGGTCAGCGCTTTCGCGACATGATTCTCTCGCGCGGTCACACGGAAGATTACGGACCGATGTTCCGCGCGTTCTACGGCAAGGATCCGGAGATCGGCCCGATGCTCGAACATCGCGGCCTGCCTCCGCAGTAAAGGTGGGAGCGGCTTGCGCTACGCCAGCGCCGCGCAAGCCGCTTCGACTGTTTCCTCGGCATGCGCCCAGACTGCGCGTTTCCATTCCACCGTGTCGGGATAAAACGCCGCGCGAATCTGGCGCTTGATCGCTTTCGCGCCGCGGTGGCCCGGCTTCGCCCGCGCGTGCAGCCAATTGTCCTTGCGCAAGGCATCGAACGCGTCGCGCAGCGGCGCGGTCCCCACTTCGAGCGCGGCAAAGGTATGTTCGCGACCTTTCATCCAGCGCGCGACTGCCGCATCGATCGTGCCGGTGAGCGGTGCCGACAGAGACTCGCCCGCCTCGCTCGACTGCACCCGGTCGCCCCACATCGCCTTCGCGCGCGCATAGGCTTTCGAGCCCGGAAGATCTTCCGTGATCATTTCGGCCGCGCCCGAATTTCCAAGCCCGGTATGAAAGTCGATCGCGATCAGCCGTTTCACATGGGCGAGTTCTTCCACGAACACATCTTCCAGCATCGCCGCGGACCAGGCCGTGTGCGCGCCGCCGAAGTAAAGCCCGTCCGCGTAGCGGTATTGTCCCCGGCTGATCGCTTCCTGCAGCGCAAAATCGCCATGCGCGCGTGCATATTCCCGAAGCCGGGCATTGGCTTTCCGCATCGCGTCGGGCGAGATGCTCGCGGGTGCGATGGCGTCGGCCAGCAATTCATAGGCGGCGTTGGTGGGCGGATGGGCGTGATCGACGAAGTTGCGATTGATGTCGGCATTGTCTTCGTTGACGCGGCGGTTCCAGGCAAATCCGAACGGGTTCAACGCGTGCAGCACGACGATCTTGGCGCCTTTGGGCGCGCGCCGGGCGAGCCCTTCGCGCAGCAGCCCGGTTTCCACGCCCGAGCCGAAATAGCCCTCCACGCCATGCGTGCCGGAAATCAGGAGCAGAGCCGTCTTCGCCTCCCGCGCGCCGATGGTCGCCACGTCGATGAAGAGCGGCTTGCCGTCCGGTCCTTTCGCGGTGGGATGCACGCGGGCGGTAACACCGAGATCCGCGTCCTCGCAGGCTTCGATGAAAGCCGCGCGGCCGGAGCGATAGTCGGCGGGAAAATGGCGTTCGGGTGTTTTCGTCATGACGGGCGCGTGCGGTTGCGTGATTTTCGTTATACTCGAAGCCGCATGGAATGGCGCGAAAATAGATGAGCGGTCCGCTGGAAGCGTTGCGTGCGAGAGCGATTCCGAACCAGGCGTCGGCGCGGGCGGCCCGCGAAGGGTTTCGCTCCTTGCCGATCGATGTCGGCCATGCGCTTGCGCGCGAAGCGCTGGTGGAGATTGCCGCCGAAGGGATCGCGGGCGAGAACTACTATTACACAACCCGCAATCCGCCTTATTGGCAGCGGATCGAAGGGTCGATTGCCGGGCTCTATTTGCGCCGATCGGTGGCGGCGAAGCTCGCGCGCGTCAATTCGCTATTGGCGGATGCGGGGCTTGAGCTCTTCGTTTTCGATGCCTGGCGGCCGCGCGCGGTGCAGGTCTATTTCCATGACGAATGGATGCCGCGCGAATTGAAGCGCCGCCGGCCCGAGCTATCCGGCGAGACTCTCCTCAGCGAAGTCGAGCGCTATTGGGCAGCACCTTCCCGCGACGCCGCGTCGCCCGCGCCCCACGCCACGGGCGCCGCCATCGACCTCACCGTTCGCTGGCAAAATGGCGAGGCGTTGTGGATGGGATCGATCTTTGACGATGTTTCGGAGATCGCCCATCGCGACCATTTCGAAATGGCGAGTCGGAACGGGTTGTGCTCGTCAGACGAAGAAGCGCGCGCCAATCGGCGGCTTCTGCACTGGGCGATGACGGGCGAAGGCTTCGTGGGCCATCCCGAGGAATGGTGGCATTTCTCCTGGGGCGATCAATTGTGGTCGGCGCTCGCCGGTGCCGGCCCCGCGTTCTACAGCCTGATCGAGCCGCAAGACGCGCGCTAACTTCGGACGACTTACTTCACGATCTGCCGGAACGCGCCGTCCCACTCCGCGCCGGGCGGATGGGTTTCGTAATAGGCGATGCGCGCCGCGTGCAGGTCGTACATCTTCGGGCTGGCGCCGGAGAGCTTGCGGCATTGGTCGATCAGCCCGCGCGCCTTCTCCCATTGCTGGGTCTGGATCGATTGAAAGATATGGTCATGGAAGGTTTCGAGCGCGCGGAATTTCGGGCTCGCGCGCACCAGCGGATTGCCCAGCATGGCATAGAGTTTGACGGGGTCGTTCTTCGGCCCTGCCGCGATGAAGTCGACTTCCAGGAAGGCAAAACCGCGCTGCGCCGTCTTGCGGGTTTCTTCGCTCACGACCACGGCCGGTCCATATTGCGCGGACAGCACGCGGATGCGGTCGGCGAACACGGTGCTGTCGCCGTTGACGGTGTAGGTCGTGTGGCCGAGCGCGGTGAAGCCGCCCACGACGGCCGCACCCGTCGAGATTCCGATGCCGATCTCGATTGCTTCGAACGCCGTGCCGTCGAAGCGCCGCTCGTGGCCCAGTTGCTCGTTCACTTCGGCGAGCGTCACCGTCATGCGATTGGCGGCTTCGCAAGCGCGGATCGCATGTTCGGAATCGTCGAGCGGCGCGTTCCAGTACGCCGTGAAACTCTCGCCGTCGAAGCGACCGATCATGCCGCCATGGCCGACCGCGTCTTCGATCAAAGGCGCCATGGCGGTGTTGATCAGGCGGGTAAAGCCAACGGGATCGTCGGAGAACGACTGCACCAGCGCGCCGTAGCGCCTGAGCCCGCAGGACAGGCACGTCACCACGCGCGTTTCGCCTTCGAGCTTGAGGAGATCCGGCGTGCGCGCAATGGCATCGATGGTGGACGGCGACAGCGTGTCGGCGAAGGACCCCCGGAGGCGCGTACGCGCGCGTGCGACGTCGTAGCCGCGGGCGGAAATGCCACCGAGGAATGCGAGCGCCAGCCCCCATGACGGATTGGCGGAATCCAGCAGGATGTGGACATTGGTGAACAGGAACCAGGTGAAGATCTGTGCGCCCGCAATGGCGAGCAAGGTTGCGGCGCCCGCCCACACGATGCTCGCGCGCGCGAACAGCACCACCAATCCGATACCGACGATGGCGAGGAACACGAGTTCCGCATAAATCGACGACACCGGTTTCAGCGCCGTTCCGAGAAGGATATTTTCCATCGCTTCGGCGCGCACTTCGGCGATATCGCGCGCGCCGTCCGGCGTGCCCACGATCTGGTCCGGCGGCGCGATGTAGACGATGGCGTTTTTGAGCGCGGCAGAAGATTGTCCCGATTCCAGCGAAGCGGCGGACACATGCCGCTCCGCATGCGGTCCGGAATAATAGATTTGCAGGGAGCCGTCGGCGCGCAACGGCACGTCATACGTGCCCGCGGTGACACCGCCGATCAATGTCGCATTGCCAAGCCCCAGCGCGCCGCTTTCCTGGCTGCGGAACGCAAGTTCGGATTTGCCGCTCGCCACCCGCATCACTTCGGCGTCGAGCGACGGCACCGGCTTGCCGGCGAGCCGGAAGAAAAGCGGCATGCTGCGGATCTTGCCGTCGGAATCGGGCTTGAGGTTGAGCGCGCCTGCGCCAGCGCTTGCCGCTTCGATGCGCGGCAACGCGGGCACAGCCTTTGCGAACGCATGGGTATGCGCGAACAACTCGTCCGGAGCGTCAATGGCGGCCTTCAATGCCGGCAACCCCGTTCCCGCTTCGCCGAGCGTAAATCCGGTGACGGTCTTGATGCCGCCGAGCGTTGCGGCGAGCGTATCGTCCGGCGCCTGAATCCCGGCCAGCGCCGTCCGCGCCGATGCGGCCTGCGGATTGTCTGGCAACAGGCCGGCAAGCAGGGACGGTGTCGCGGGGTCCGGCGTATCGAGCGGCATTGCGAGAACGACGATGGACGCGCCTTGTGCCTTCAGATCGTTCACGAGCCGGGCCAGAACCGTGCGTGACCAAGGCCAGGCGCCAAAATGCGCGACGCTGGCTTCATCAATGTCGAGCACGCGCACGGCAAAGCCGCCTTTGGCGGCCGTGTCCTCGTAAATTCGGGGACGCACATGCTGATAGGTATCAAATTCGACGCCGCGAATGCGGGTTGCAAAGCCGCCCAGATCGGTCGCAATCAGCCCGAAGGCTCCCGCGAGCAGGACAAGCGGAATCACCCAGATTTTGACCGGTTTAGCCCCAGCCTTCATGGTCACCCAGCAACTTTCCGTGCGCCTTCGCCGTGTCCGTCATCCTATCACCGGGAAGGGTCTGGAATGGAAGGACGATTCGTGAATTGCGCGGGGCGAGTGCAAAACCGCGCGCGGCTAGGCGTCGTCAGCCTGCAAGTCGCACCACGATGTAAAGCGTTGCCGCGCCCAATAGCGTGGTGATGGTCGTGAGCGCCTTGGGATGGGCGTGAAAGCTTTCCGGCAACAAGTCGCTCGCGCCGATATAGAGGAAGAATCCCGCAAACAACGCGAGCACCAGAGACAGAGCCTCGCCGGGCAAAGAGATAAACAGGCTCAGGGCTGCGCCCACCACCGGCGCCACAGCGTCCACGAAGAGCCATTGGAATGCCTGCCGCCGCGTACCGGCATTCCTCAGAACGAGATTGACGGTGTTCATCCCGTCCGAGCAGTCATGCGCGAGAACGGCGGCCGCGACCACGAAGCCGATCGCGGAAGAGGCGCGAAAGGCAATTCCGATCGCAAGTCCGTCGATCAGGCTGTGGGCGGAGAGGCTTCCCGCGCCTGCCCAGCCCCGCTTCACCGCCGACGCGTCATGGGTATGCTCGCCACCGTCATGATGGGTGTGCAGGAGGATCAGCCGGTCGAGCGTCGCATAACCGAAAAAGCCCAGCGCTGTGATGCTCAGGATGGTGGACGGGTCACCGGAGCCGATTTTCAGGGCTTCGGGGAGCAGGTCGAAAAAGGCGAGCCCGATAATGGCTCCAGCGCTGAACCCCAGAATGAGATGCAATTGGTCGCGAAAGCGCAGCGCCAGAGCCCCGCCGGCCAGGGTCGCCAGGAACGTGCCAGACGCGATGCTCATGATCAGGAGGGATTGCATGGGGTGCCCGCTGAAATGGGGTGATTGTTATAAAATTGCGCGGAAGACCGCCACCCCCTCTGCTTTTTACGATTACGTG
>JBEKLK010000061.1:0-12585 GCA_050010235.1 Rhizomicrobium sp. | reverse complement strand
AATCAAACAACAAACCACATCAAATTGAGTGAAAGTAATAAAGACTATAGCTCAACCTATATTATCGCAATGCGATAACTGTGCCGCATGCTGCGTCCAGATACTTCGTCCGCAGAGCCAGTGTACTGAGCCGCGATAACACAGCGAGCTTCTGCTCGCCGGCAAGATCGAGGGCGTACCGCTGTCCTTGCATTACTAGCGATTTGCTCTCCAGCAAGCTATCTAGCGCATCGTTAACCTCTGCGGAAAACGGTGTCCCGAAGTCAGTCCGGGCAAATCGATAACCCCAGTCGGCTTGTGGCCGCCCCTCATAAAGGGCCAATAGGCAACCCAGATACGAGCAACGCTGTATCTCGAGACGGCTTATACCTCCCAGCGCTGCTTGCACTGACTTCACAATCGACAGACTATCGAAGAAAGCTTCAGGACTGTGCATCAGCTGGGGACCTGGCGGGGCCATTCTGCATTGCGCTCACAATTTGCGCGAAAGCCTCCTGAAAGAGTTGAGTTGCGTTCTGCTGCACGTCAGACAGTTCGGTCCACCCGGTCATCTGATTGAGCGTCATGAATTTTGATCCACACTTGCTTGCAAGTGTGGTCAGGAGCTTCGAGCTATTGATGTTCGCGGTCATCAGCAAGTCATGGCCGCTCTGGACGAACATGGCAAACATTTCGCCCGCTCGATCTTCGTAAGCAATATCCAATGACCCTTCTGGCGTATCGATAAGGAGACCCGCTGCGCCTTCTTGGGAAGATATCTGCTGGGCGAGTGCCATGCGTAAGGCGATGTCTACAAAAAATCTCTGACTTTCCGATAACTGGTCCTCGCTGTGTCTCTCGCTACCGCGAAGCTCGAGAACTAGCGATATCGAGGACGGGGGAGCGAGTCGCATTGATACATCCAAGTCGATCCCGAGAAACAATTCGGCTAGCTGACGAAAGCGCGGCACGAATGTCTCTTCCGCCTGCGCGTAACGAAGCTCCAAATTACGCTGCAACTTTTTTAGCTGATCACGCAACTCGTCGCGCTCCGCATAAGCAGCGTCGCGCGCCACACTGAACTCGGACGACGCCTTCCGGAGGCCATCAAGTGTCTGTGCTATCGGTCCTTCGCGAGTTGCTTGAAGAGCCTTTAGATGGTCGGTCAGGTCTTGGTTTTTCTTTTCAAATTGAACGAGATGCTCCCGCGCTGAGATCATCTGCACCCGCGCAGCTTGCGCACCGTCGTTCGAGCGCTTCTGACCCTTTGTGGCTTCTTCGAGTGCCTCACGAGCCTTGTTGAGCTCAGCATCCACATCGGCCAACTCGTCAACAAGTTGCGCGGTCCGGCTACCTCGGTCTGCTAACGGCGATCCACACAGCGGACATTTGCCGTCCGCCAGCCGCGAACGGATCGATGCAACAACGTCAGCGCCAGATGTTTGGCAGACGGCACACTGTTGTTCGTTTAGAGACTGCTCGACAACGGGGTGGCGCTGGGGATCGGCATCGCCGTGAATGTACCGGTTGAACGTGTCGGTATAGTTAGCCCGAAGGGCAGCGACGACCGCGCTTTGCTGGGCGATTTTGACTTCACTTTCTGAGAGCTTGGCCTCCGCCAACTCAAGGTTTTTTGCCGCAGTCTCTACGGAGGCAACTAGCGCTTGATACTCCGCATTCAGAGCCTCCACGTCTCCGGTATCTCCAGCGGACTCTGAGATGGACTGCTCAATTAGTGTAATGCGCTTTCGCGTGTTGTTGACTTGGAATTGAGCGTTTCTTCCCCGCGATCCCGCCTTTTCAGATTCGCGTGCAAGATGGTCGGCCCTCGCGGCGTCATCAGGACTTCCACCAAAGCACAGGAAGAGCGATTGTGCGATTGCAACATCATCCCAAAAGAGGAGGTGTCGCGCCTCATCGAATGTGAAAATGAAATGCTGCAAGAAGACATATTGATCGAAAGAACTGAGGCCTATCAGCCTCTCAATTTCTGATCGATATTTCTCGTTGCGTTGGGAAGGGGTCGTAACGTCGCTATCGAGCGAACCTGTCCCATTGCCGAAACGCCTGAGGTCCGTCGAATCGAAGAGCCCTCGAGTTATCTCATACGTGTGACCTCCGAGGTCGAACGAAATGGAGACCGCTGCGTCATCTCTATCCGCTTCAGAAATCCTTCCGTCAAAGTAGTGCCTACTGTATTCCGTCGCATCCTTGACATAATCTTGAAGTGATAGGAGGCGGCGGCGAGGATGCGGCACTGAGCCAGTCAGCCCGTAGTTTACGGTGTTGAGGAAAGTCGATTTGCCGATGCCATTGGCGCCTGCCAAGCAGAACACGCCGGGGCGAATGGCAATCGCTGCGTCGGGACGCAAGCTAAAGAGGGAAAATGAGTGCAGTTCAACACGGACAATCCGTGGAAAGCTGTAACGGCGGTATTCCGCAGCGTTATCC
Organism: Rhizomicrobium sp.; assembly: GCA_050010235.1. Lineage (GTDB taxonomy): Bacteria > Pseudomonadota > Alphaproteobacteria > Micropepsales > Micropepsaceae > Rhizomicrobium. The sequence continues at coordinate 10,155 of JBEKLK010000061.1, read as the reverse complement.
ATTCAGTTCCATCCCTGGCGAGGCTCTGGCGAAAATCGGTGGCCTCGCCACGGTTTCGTACTCATGGGCCAGAGTCGCCCCGGACCAGTGTAACCGCCGACGCGGTGTTAGTCCTACAAGACAGAAGTTCACTTCGCTTGGGCAACCGCGGCGCCGCTGGCTTTCGCCATTCCAGGATTTTTCCGGGACGTTCCGTTCGCCAAGTATCACTTTGAGGGCGTTTCATTCCCTTTTTGCGTTCTCAATTTCGGCGATAAGCTCTTGAAAACATGGTCGGAGCGGCGGGATTTGAACCCGCGACCCCCAGTCCCCCAGACTGGTGCGCTAACCAGGCTGCGCCACGCTCCGTACCGGTTTTGACGGCGTCCGCCGTCGAGGGGCGCGGACTATAGGCGGCGGGTTTCGGCAGAGCAACGGGCGGGGGAAGGGGAAATTCGGGACGTTGATCCCCACTTTCTCCATGGCCGGGCGTGACCCGGCCACCCAGCCGCCGCGTGTCCACGCGGCGAGTGAATCACTTCAGAGCAAGACACAATTCATCTCGCAGACGCTCGCTGACTGGGTGGGCGGGTCAAGCCCGCCCATGGAGAGTTAAGGGGTCGTGGGGCGGATCAAGTTCGCCCATGGAGAATAAGGCGGCATTGGCGGGTCAAGCCCGCCGATGGAGAGTTGAGGTTTGGCCGGGTCACGCCCGGCCATGGAGAGATTTAAAGTGTGAGCCGTTAAGCCGCCACGCCGGCGCGGGCCTTCCGCAGCCGCGCTTTCATTTGCTGCAGTTCGGCCAGCAGCAATTCGAGATCGACACGGCGTTGCTCGTCGAGCGCGGTGCTCGCTTCGGCGTGCATGCGGGCGAGCGTGGCGAGCGCTGTCGTGGCGGGGCTGTTGTCGTCGCCTTCTTCGATCACCGGGATGCTCGCCGGCGCGCCGAAGCCCGCCAGCTTGCCGCGTCCGATCTCCGCCACATAGCGAATCCCGCGATCGCGCAGCACCTTCTGCACGCCCTTGATCGTGTAGCCTTCGAAATAGAGCAGCGATTTGATGCCGCGCAGCAGATCGAGATCTTCGGGCCGGTAGAAGCGCCGTCCGCCCGCGCGCTTGATGGGCTTGATCTGGGCGAAGCGCGTCTCCCAGAACCGCAGCACATGCTGCGGCATGTCGAGCTCGACCGCGACTTCGCTGATGGTGCGGAACGCTTCCGGAGATTTCGTGCGCGGCGCCGACGCCACTGCGGGCGAACTCATTCGTCCACGATCTCGAGGTTCGGCGCTTCGCCGTTGATCATCGCCTTGAGCACATGGCTCGGCCGGAACACGAGCACGCGGCGCGGCGCGATGGGCACTTCGGTGCCCGTCTTCGGATTGCGCCCCATGCGCTGCGATTTCTGGCGCACCGCGAAGGTGCCGAAGGAGGAGAGCTTCACGGTCTCGCCCTTGGCGAGCGCGTCGCACACTTCTTCCAGCATGTCCTCGACCATCTGCGAGGATTCGTTGCGTGACAGGCCCACGGCCTGGAACACGGCTTCCGCCAGGTCCGCCCGGGTCAGGGTATTGGTTGTCATGGAGAATCGACTCCCTACGCGCGGGCAAGCCTAGGCGCGGTCGATTTAGCGGTCAACTTCAAAGGGATAGAGGGATTAGTTCAGCCGGAGATTCAGCCGATTCACCAGCGGATCAGGGCCGCGCCCCAGGTGAAGCCGCCGCCCATGGCTTCCAGCAGCAGCAGGTCGCCCCGCTTGATGCGGCCGTCCGCAAGGCCGGCTGCCAGCGCCAGCGGCACGGAGGCGGCGGAGGTGTTGCCGTGCTCCGCGATGGTCGAGATCACGCGCTCCGGCGGATAGCCCAGCTTGCGCGCCGTCGAATCCAGAATGCGCTGATTGGCCTGATGCGGCACGATCCAGTCGATGTCGTCTACCGACACGCCGCCGGCGCGCGCCGCTTCTTCGATGGCCGCCGTCGTGTTGACGACCGCATGCTTGAAGACTTCCTTGCCCAGCATGCGCAGCTTGCCCGTCGTCTGCGTGGTCGAAGGTCCGCCGTCGACATAGAGAAGATCGTGCAGCCGTCCGTCGGAATAAAGCTGCGTGCCCAAGACGCCGCGGTCGTTCGCGTCGCCCGCGCCTTTTCCCGCCTGCAACACCACGGCGCCTGCGCCGTCGCCGAACAGGATGCAGGTGGCGCGGTCCGTCCAGTCGAGCAGACGCGACATGGTCTCCGCGCCGATCAGAAGGATGGTCTTCGCCTGCCCCGCCTTGATGAAATTGTCGGCCACCGACAGCGCATAGACGAAACCGGAGCACACGGCCTGCACATCGAACGCGGCGCCGCGCGTCATGCCGAGGCGGGCCTGGATCTTGGTGGCGACGGCCGGAAAGGTCTGATCCGGAGTCGTGGTCGCGACGATGACGAGGTCGATCTCGCTTACGCCAACCTTGGCATCTTCAAGCGCGGCATGCGCCGCCTTGAGCGCGAGATCGGACGTCAATTCGCCGGCCTTCGCGATGCGCCGGCTGCGGATGCCCGTGCGCTCGACGATCCATTCGTCGCTGGTGTCGACCCGCCTCGCAAGTTCGGCGTTGGTGAGCACGGTTTCCGGCAGATACACGCCGCAACCCAGAACATGGGAACGCACAATGCTCACGAAGCGGCGGCTCCCTTGCTGACGGGCTCTGTCGGTGTTGCCAGGCTGGCGCGGTCGGCGGCGATCTTGGGGATCACTTCCGCGCGCGCCATGTCGATCGCCATGTCGAGTGCACTGGCAAAACCCATCGAGTCCGTGCCGCCATGGCTTTTCACCACCACGCCGTTCAGGCCCAGGAAGATGCCGCCATTGGAGGCGCGCGGATCGAGCTTGCGGGCGAGCGTGCCCAGCGCACCCGCCGCCACGAATCCGCCGAGGCGTCCCAGCAGCGAACGCCGAAGCGCCGTGCGCAGGAAATAGACCACGAGTTTCGCCGTGCCTTCGGCCGTCTTGAGCGCGATGTTGCCGGTGAAGCCGTCGGTGACGATCACGTCGACCGTGCCTTCGGCGATGTCGTCGCCTTCCACGAAGCCGCAGAACTCCATCGGCAGCTTGGCGCCGCGCAGGATATGGGCCGCGCCGCGCACGGCCTCGTTGCCCTTCTGATCTTCGGATCCCACATTCAAAAGGCCCACGGTAGGCCGCTCGAGCCCGAGAATGGCGCGCGCAAACGCTTCGCCCATCACCGCGAAATCGACCAGCTGCTGCGCGTCGCTCTGGATGTTGGCGCCCACATCGAGCACCACGCTTTGCCCGCGCTTGGTGGGCCACAGCGCCACGATCGCGGGACGGTCGAGGCCGGGGATCAATCCCAGCTGATACATCGACATCGCCATCAGCGCGCCGGTGTTGCCGGCGGAGATCGCGACTTCCGCCTCTTTCTTGCCCACGCATTCGATGGCGCGCCACATGCTCGTGTTGCGGCCGCGACGCAGCGCCTGGCTGGGCTTTTCTTCCATGCGTACGCGCTCGGCCGAATGGCGAATCTCGATGCGCGGCAGCAATTTGGGGCGCTTGGCAAACAACGGCTTCAGCACGGCTTCGTCGCCATGCACGAGGAACTTCACTGCCGGATGGCGGATGATCGAGCGCGCCAGCGCAGTCACGACAATGCCCGGGCCGGCATCGCCACCCATCGCATCGATCGAAACCGTCAGATCGCGGCTCACCCTAGCCTCGCTTCCCGTGAGAGGGCCCGGTCACATCCGAACCTCTCCGGCGAAACCGGTTCAGCTCTTGGCCTTGGCAACCTCGCGCCCATCGTAATGGCCGCAAGAACCGCAGACGTGATGCGGGCGCTTCTGTTCGCCGCAATTCGGGCATTCGACATGGGACGTCGGCGCGAGCGCATCGTGCGAACGGCGCATGTTGCGCCGCGACGGCGACGTCTTTCTTTTGGGGACCGCCATTGCGGTGCAAGCTCCTTTGAGCCCTTCGCGACGAGGCCAGGCGGACGCCACATGGCGCGCCTGCCATCCGCGGATGGGGCGGGCAAAACAAGGCGCGGAGTGAAGCCGAAACGCTCCCGCGATTCAAGCGGGTAAAATCGAGGCTTTTGGCGGATTTTTGCGTATCAACCGTGCCCTTTGAGCCGTTTGAGGACCGCGAACGGGCTTTCGGGCGAATCCGAAGGGGTTTCCGCCGCCTCGAAAGCGACGCCGGGCGCGCGCGGATAGGGATCGATCGCCAGCACGAATTCCTCCAGCAGCGGCCCCGCCAGGTCGTAACGCGAGCGCTCGATTTCCTCCGGCGCGTCGTCGTCGGCCGCATCGAGCGTGACGGCGCCTCCCTTGTCGGCAAAGCGATGTGCGCCCGGCACGAGATGCAGCACGCGATGAAAGCGCCGCGAGATATGCGAACGCACGGGTTCCAGCGTCACCACGCAGGCCTGCACGACATCGGCTTCGAGTTCGGCTTCGTAAGAGAAACGATCCTTCCCCAGCCGGCGCAATTCGATGACACCTTCGAAGGCCGAAACCTCTTCGACTTCCACCCATTCCGCCAGACGCGCGCGATCCTTCGCATCCGGAACGATGCGGGCCTCGTAACCCGCTTCGGAAAGTTTGCCGAGATCGTAAAGCCGCGAGAGCGGCGCCGGCGTTTCGGCGGCCGCACTCATGATGCGCGCGGCTCCGCAAACGTCGGCACGGGACCGAAATCGAGCTCGCCGCCGGCCGCATTCGCGTCCGCGAGGCGCGCGCGGGCGCTCAGCGCGTAACGGCCAAGCGCGCGCGCAGCGACGGCGTGGCGTTCCTCACCGCGATAGACATTGCGCAGGATCGCCGCGGCCAATTCGTCTGCGTTCTTTGCGTCGCCATAGGCCTTGAGGCGTCCGTAAAACGCATCGGCCATCTTCTTGACCCGGTGCCCGATGCCGATATCGCCCACGCCGAGCTGGCGCAGGCTCTCGTCGAACTGGATGAACAGCGTGTCGACGACGCCTTGCGACAGCTCCCGCTCACCCTCCAGGCGCTCGAGCACCAGCCACGCATGGAAGGTCAGGAGATCGAAGCGCCCGTCCAGCGTATCGGGCACCGCGAGGTCCAGAAAGAACACCGGCTCCCGCGCGCGCGCCGCGAGGCTCGCGCACAGCCCTTCCGCCATCCTTTTGCGGTCGCCCAAACGGCGCAGCGCCTTCAGCATCATTAACGCTCCAAACGTCCCGGACCTTGCAACGCCGCCCGCGCAACGCTAGCACATCGGCCGGGGGACCGACGGCCAGGGCTGAGGACACATATATATGAGAATTCCGGCGCAGAAGAGAATTCCCCTGCTGGCGCTCGCCGCGGTCCTGCTGCTCGGCTGCACGCCGGTGATCAACACGCGCGGCTATCTGCCCGACCCCATCGGCGAAGCATCGATCAGGGTGGGGTCTGATACCAAGACCACCATACAGCAGCGCCTGGGCGATCCCTCCACGCAGGGCACCTTCAACGGCGATGCCTGGTACTATATTTCCAGCGTCGAACGCACGATCGCCTTCTTCGATTCCACCACCGAGACGCGCTCCGTCCTCGCGGTTCATTTCGACAAGGACGGAAAGGTCATCGGCATCCATCATTACGGCCTCAAGGACGGCCATGTCGTCGCCTTCGAAACCCGCGAAACGCCGGCGCGCGGCCGCGAACTCACCTTCCTGCAGCAACTCTTCAACGCCCAGCCGGGTGTTCCCATCGGAAGCGGCAGCCCGGGCAACACGCCAAATCCCGGCGGCGGCAGCCAGGGCGGCGGATATCCCTGAGCCGGCGATAGCTTGAGGCGCGAGGCCGTGATCGAATCCTCCTGCCATTGCGGCGCGGTGAAACTCGAGATCGCGGCGGCGCCCGCAACCGTGACCGATTGCAATTGTTCCATCTGCCGGCGCTATGGCGTGTTGTGGGCCTATTATTCGCCCAGCCAGGTGCGCATCGGCGCCGGCGCGACCGACATCTATATGTGGGACGACAAGGTGATCGAATTCCATCGCTGCCGCAACTGCGGTTGCGTCACCCATTGGTCACCGGTGGACAAAACAGTCGACCGCATGGGCGTGAACGCACGGCTGATGCCGCCGGAGATTCTCGCCCACGCCCGCATCCGCCGCCTCGACGGCGCGAGCAGCGGGAAATATCTCGACGAGTAGAGATGCGTAGCGTGAATGGCGCGATTCGCCAGTTTGCCGCCCGTGTTCCAGGTATAGGCGAGATTGGTCCTCACGTCGGACTCGGTGAGGATGTCGCCCAGCGCATCGTAGCTCACCGATTTGACGGTGTTGGTGTTGCCCGTCGTGCAGCTTGAGCCGTTGATGCCGTAGTTCGTCAGCCGGTTCAGGCCGTCGTAGCAGAAGTTCTCCGTCACGCTGTCGACCGTGTCCATCCCTTGCACCGGATTGGCGCGCGGAACGTTGTTGCTGTCACGATATTTCGACCGATAGCTCTATTCGCCCGGCAAATGAAGATGAGCAAGATTCAGCAATAGTCTTGTGATGTGCAGCATTGGCGGCTGTTCGAAAGCCGCGGAATGAACTACGTGGTACCTGCCATGATCGTTCACTTCCAAGAGCATCTCGACTCCGTCGGATGTAACTCCGTTATGGTGATTTGTGAGTGCCCAGAAGTGCTCGTCGGCCAGCGTCTTCTTTAGATCGTCCAACTCGCTTCCGCTCACATCAAACGGCGTAATGATAAGCGGCAATTTTGCCCTCGGTGGGAGCTGTTTGCTCTGGGCCGTTATCGAGCCATCCGGATTTTCGGAAATCCGTACCACCATGAAGTAGGAAGCCGGCGGAGCTACAGTCACACGAATTGTGAAACCATTATTGTTTGTGTCCCAGATAGCCGGCTCTCGAAAATCTGAAAGCAGTTCCGACCACGCCTTTGGCTCGTCGATGTCCCAGGAGTCGAGATCGCGAAACTCCGTGTCCGGAAAATATGTGGGCGCGCGCGCCTGACAAGCGCTGAGTGTTATTATGCTTCCCGCGAGCAGCACGAAGCTGCTCAGCGCTGTCGCGATTTTGTGCCTGTGCATCTTGCGGCAGTCGAGCGATATCGCGCTCAAATGATGGAAATCCCGGGCAAGCCATTGTCTTAGTCCCTTGGGCATTGGGGAAATAGTATGACTGACCCGGGACGTAATACTCCGTTCCGTGATAATCATCGAACGTTCCCCGATATTGCTTTTGATTCTCATACTGGTCATGGAGTTCGATGTCAGTCTTTGAAAGCCATGATCCCGTGTCCTCCTCGGGAAGTTCGGGGTCAGAGTAAACGAAATAGAGTGACAGCAGCAACGTTCCCTAGCGGCTAGGTCACGTCGTGTCGCGAACGGGAACATTGCCGTTGCTGCCGTATTTTCATGGCCTCTCAGTATAACAATACGCCCGCAACGCTACCGGGATTCGCCGAATTGCGTTTTAAGCGCGCGCGCTCGTCCCCGGCTGCAGGGCGATGACGCGCGAACGCGGCAGCGATACCGTCACCGTCGTTCCCTCGCCATCGATGCTTTCGAGCGAGAGCGTGCCGCCATGCAGTTCGGCGAGAGATTTGGCGAGCGGCAATCCCAGACCCGTGCCTTGATGCTTGCGGGTGAAGGCCGATTCCACCTGGCCAAAAGGCGACAGCACTTTTTGCAGATCGGCCGCCGCAATGCCGATGCCGGTATCGCTCACGCCGACCGAAAGTCCCCCGTCGGCGCGAATGACGGCCGAAAGCGTGACGCTGCCGCCGGCGGGCGTGAACTTGAAGGCGTTCGACAGAAGATTGACGAGGATCTGGACGAACTTGCGCTCGTCGACGCGCAGGCACGGCGAGGGAATGGGAATATCGACGTGAAACGCCAGGTTCTTGCCGCCGTCGCCGAGAAGCGTACGCGCCTCCTGAACCATCCGATCGAGCGGTACGTCCGTTTCCTCCAGCACGCTCAGGCCGGCTTCGACCTTCGACAGATCGAGAATATCGTTGATGATGGCGAGCAGGTGCGCGCCGGAATTATGGATGTCGCGCGCATAGTCGGAATAGCGCTCCAGCGCGTCGTCGCCGAACATCCGCGTTTCGATGATGCTGGAAAAACCCAGGATGGCGTTTAGCGGCGTACGCAACTCGTGACTCATATTGGCCAGGAATTCCGATTTGGCGCGGTTGGCGATTTCGGCGCGGGTCTTGGCGTCGTTGAGCGACTGGGCGTCGTAGACTTGCGCGGTGATGTCCGTGCCGGTGCCGCGATAACCGAGGAATTCGCCGGTGCGGCCGAGATGCGGCTTGCCGGAAATCGCGCAATAACCATTGGTTCCGTCGGGTGCGACGAAGCGCAGGCAGAGGCCGCGGAATGGACGCCGTCCGGCGATGGCCGCCAGGCATTCGTCGCGATGGGCGGGATTATCTGCGTTCTTCAGGATCAGCGCGGTGCAGTCGAAGCCCATCACGCCATCCGCCGTCTGGCTGATGATCGAGAAGTAGCGCTCCGACAGATAGGTGATCCGATTGCTGCGATCCATTTCCCAATACCAGTCGGATGCGACTTCGGCGAAATCGCGGAAGCGGCCTTCGCTGGCTTCAAGCTGGCGGTCGAGCGCCAGCTGCTCGCGGAACAGTCGCGTGGCGAAGAAGGTTCCGATCGCCCACAGCACGATCGTCGAGACGCCGAGGATCAGCACCACGAGGCCTGTGGCGCTGCGCGCGGCTTCGCCCATATGGGTGGAGAACGTATTCTCGCGCCTTGTGAGAGCGTCGTCGAGAGCTGCGATGCGGCGCAATGAATCGGTGTGCGCGCGTGCGTCGAACCGGCCGGACGAAATCCGTCGTTGCAGGTTCCGTCCCTCGACAAGCAATTCGGCCACCTGCCCGTCGGCCACGCGCCAATCCTCGCGCGCGGCGACGAAAGGCTGCCACCAGGAAAACCAGCGGAACAGCCGGATCAGACCGCCGATGTCGCTGGGATGATTTTGACCGTGCAGAAACCCTTCCTGGGCGGCCGCAAAATCGGGAGGGGATTGCGTCAATGCGAGGCGCGCGGCACGGTCGCCGCGCGGCACCGTCATGTCTTCGAGGAAGGCCCGATAGTCGCGCGCGTCGGCGGAGTCGGCATAACGGTACATGTCCAGCACGGCCATCTTCTCGGCTTTGGAATAGCGGCCTTCGCCGGTTGCATAGGCGCGGGTGTCATTCACGAGTTCGATCGCCGCCCAGCTTGTCGCCAACGCCGTGACCAGGAGCGTCAGGAACAGGCCGGCAATCATCAGATAGCTGCGCTTCTGCCAGCGAGCCGCGCTCGCCGGTGGGCCGGCCAATTGCTTTCTGACAAAGTTGCGCACGCTCGCCCTGGTCCCGCCCACCGCCAATCGGGGAGGCAAAATGTAGCGAGCGGCCCCTAATATGAGATGATGAACGATTTACCTTCGTAACGCCTGGCGGCTGCGATTGGTAAATGGTCGATTAATAGGGCAGAAGAATTGGGCGGGATTCCCCATGGAACTTCAACGCCGCCGCTGGCGCGCTTGCGGACCAAGCACACGCTCCGGTAACATCGGTGCAAAGGTCTTCAGAGCCCGCGCGTGACGGAAGGCCGAGTCAGCGGCCGATGGGCCTGCGGCAAACCGGGGGTAATTTTGCATATGACCGATTTTTCTTCGCCGCTCCTGCGCGCGAGACAATGTGCGCGCGTGCTGCTGACGGCCATGGCGCTCTCGACGGCGTGGTTCGGCAGCGCGTCGGCCGTCAACGTGACGACCTACCATTACGACAATCTCCGGACGGGCTGGAACTCCAGCGAAACGGCCCTCACCCCGGCCAGCGTCGGCGGCGGGAGTTTCGGCATTCTCGCCAACGTGATTGCGACGGGAGACATCGGCGTTCAGCCCCTCATCGTGCAAAACGTGACCATTGCCAATAAAGGGGCCCACGATGTCGTGTATCTCGCCACCAACACCAACAATGTGGAAGCCTTCGACGCCACCACCGGCGCGAAACTTCTGTCGGTGAATCTCGGCGCTAACCCGCCACGGGACACGTTTCCCAATCCGATTTTGGTGGGTATCTCGTCGACCCCCGTCATCGACACCGCGCAGAACGCGATTTTTCTCGTCAGCTGCACCTATGAAAACAGCTTGCCCGTCTATCGGTTGCACAAACTCAATCTCGGCACTCTCGCCGACATGGTGCCTTC
>JBEKLK010000060.1:0-20982 GCA_050010235.1 Rhizomicrobium sp. | reverse complement strand
ACCGGTTCACTTCAAACAGAATCCAAACGTAAAAAAATACGTTACCAGCGCAATCCTGCAGACTCACAAGAGAAGCTTGTTCACGCCCGTCCCATCTGACTAGGGTGATGGCGGCATCTAAAATAAAATTCGCAAATAAAATTCAGCGGCAGGATACATATTCCCCCTGCTTTCCTCGGTGCCTTTGTGAAAGCCTCTCAAAAATGCGCCGCATGACGATCTTGCACCGCAACACGCTCTGCTGCTTCCTGTCTTGACCGGAGCACAATTGGCTCAAGTTTCGATCTGCACCATTCCGTTTCCACATTCGCGCAGCCGCACGTCGTTCCGGAAAGTCCGCGCGTTCCAGCGGGACTGCGCGCATTCGGCCGTCCCGTTTGCGCTGCGCCGGGATAGAGACATTCGCGAAGGCATTTCCCGCAGTCTCCGTAACTCGGAAGGAAAGGCGCCTCCGGCAAGAGCCGCCGCAATTCTATCGGTCGAAGGTTGTGACAACTTCGCGGTTGCTCCGGCCGGCCTTAATGCTGCGCGTGCGGATCGCGCTCCCCTGCCGTCACGGCGAGCGCCAGATGATCGAACGCGACCGGGCAGGTGAAAAAAGCCGAGCGCGCGCAGTTCGGATTGTAGGCGTAATTGAAATCGATGACGAAGGTTTTCGGCGGAAAGCCATGAAAGTCGGACTCGTCCACATAGCGACCCGCGCCGTACGCGCCTTTCCCCGTCAATTCGTCGGTGAAAAACGCCGACAGCGACGAAATCTTTTTCGGGTCGTTCGTGTCGGAGTAGAACGGCAAGACAAAGTTTCGACCATGCAGGAGAAAACTTGCTTCGCCGGTCCGATAGAACTGCTTGCTGGTGCCGCGCGACGTCATGAAGACATGCGCCGAAATCCGGGAATCGGCCACAAAACTCGCCTTGACGACGAAGCTCGGATCGTAGGGAAAATAATCGACTCCCTTGAACGCCTTTGCGGCAGGATGTTGCTGGTTGTAGACGAACACGCGGATTCCCGGCACCCCTGCCTGAACTTGCGTCGGATAGGCCTGCATATCGACATCCTTGTCGACGGGAACAGCGGCGAGCGGATTGGCGACCGGCTTGTCGGCCAATTTGATCACCGCTTTGCCGCCGACGAATTCGGCGGTGAGAACGGCGTTGGCCTGGTTGCCGTTGACCCATTTGTAGCTGCCGGGAATTCCGCGCGTTCCAACAAGACTCGCGCTGCTTCCCTCATCGAGATAGGCCGCATCCTGAATTTTGAGGATTGCGTGCGGCACAACGGTATAGCCCTTGTTGGTTTCGGCGAGATCGGCCTTCCAGGCCGCCTCAGCCGTGGCCGCCGATGCGGGCGACGAAAACGCAACCAGGCACGCGACGAGGAATATGGATTTCATGACAGGCTCCGTTTTGTTCGCGGCAGACTATGCTATCAGCGCCGTTGCAACCAAGACAGTGAACGTGACCTGACTGGCCCTTTTTGTGCCTGGCGGCCTGTCAGAAACTGGTCTTGGAAAAGGGAATCGTCATTAGGGTGCACCCGTCAATGGCCGAACTCCTGATAAGACTACTGAATGAGAAGTTTCGAGTCGGTCGCTCGAGGGTCATCGTGGGGGGGGGTGATATGAAATCTGCTCTGATAGCTATTACGGGGGTGGCGCTGCTTTCTTCCGCCGCGGCTCGCGCTGCGGACAGTCAGCAGATCCTCGCGCAATGGCGCGCGTCGGTGCAGGCGCGGGAGGTGCGGCAAGGCGAAGTGCATCTCGTACAGCAGGGAAGCGACGACAGCCTTCCCACGGTGACGGACGAATGGATCGGCGCCGACGGCGACTACCATGTGCGCATCGATCGGAAATTCGATGGCGACGAAATCATATTGAGCGGGGGGCAGGCGAAGCGCCGCGACTGGGATGGACATGTGCGCTTGCCGAACGGGGATGAACTCGCGCGGCTGCGTTCCGAAGCGTTTACCGCCAGAGTGCTTGCGTTCGGACCCTCAGGCGATTTCACCGTCAGCGACGTCACAGCCAGCACGGATGGGTGCTGCGATGTGCTGACCCTTACGCCGCCCGGCGGCGCCGGATTCGTTTGGACGATCGACCGCAAGACGCATCTGCCGGTCAGCTCCTACATGCTGGAAGGAGAAGGCGAAGCCGCAACCACGAAATATGAAGACTGGTCGCCAAGCCCATGGGGCACTCTCATTCCCCATCGCGTTGAGGTAATCGACACCGACCGGGTGCCCGCAACCTTCACCGTTCAGTCGGCCACGTTCCTCAAGATGAAGTCGCCCGCGGATTTCGCCGATCCCGTTCCGGGGCCTACCGACGTTCGCATGGCGTCAGACACCGCGATGCTGCCTTTCACCATGGAGGCCAATCATATTGTCATACCGGTATCGGTGAACGGGCACGCGCCGATCGGCTTTATATTCGACACAGGCGACGAAAGCGAAGGTTTGAATTCGGCACGGCTCTCTTCGATGGGCGCCGCGGGCTATGGCGCCACGGCGATTTCCGGAGGCGGCCAGCAGACGCAAAGTGCCTATGCGCGCGACGTGACATTCGGTTTCGCCGGCGGTATCGCGCTCGTGAACCAGCACGCGGCGACGTTTGACGCTACCGGCCTCGAACGCGCACTGGGTGTGCCCAATGGCGGAATTCTCGGCTACGACTTCATCAGCCGCTTCGTGGTCGAGATCGACTACCGGAACAAGCTGATGATCCTGCACAATCCGGAGACGTGGAGCTATGGGGGCACCGGCGTCATCGTGCCCATCACCTTCGACGACGGCATCCCGTACTTCGAAGCGCGGCTTTCCATCCCCACCAAGCCCGATCTGCCGGCGCATATGGTGGCCGATTTCGGCGCTGCGGGCTCGATGACCTTCACCGCGCCTTTCGTGAAGGCGAATAATCTTCTGGAGTTGATTGGTACCAACAAGACCGTCACGCGCTATGCGGGCCTTGAGAAGGAATTCTTCGCGCAGGCCAATTCCCGCGGTTTCGTGCCTGAGCTCAGGCTCGGCCGCATTGTCGAGCACAACATCCCGGTCAACCTTTCCTCAAACACCAGCGGCGCCTATGGCACCGGGCAGTTCGCGGGCACGATCGGGGAAACGATTTATTCGCGCTATCATGTGTTTCTCGACTATCCGCATAACCGCATCATTTTCGAGCCGACGCCGGAAACAGCCATGCCATTCAAGGAAGGCAAGACGTTCGGTCTCACTTTGATTGCGGCAGGCGACGATCTGCACACCTTCATTGTCACTGCGGTCGGTGCGAATTCGCCCGCCGCCAATGCGAATTTTCAGGCGAAGGACGAAATCACGGGGGTGGACGGCAAGCCCGCGTCGGAATTCACGCTGTCGGATCTGCGCGCCGATCTCGCCAGGGAAGGCGAGACCGAGATGTTCACGGTCGAGCGCGGCGGGAAACCCATGGCGATCAAAACGACTATTGCACTCGTGTCCATCGAGCGCTGAGGCAGCAACGCCAAATTCCGCGCCGGGATCGCCTCTGAACTATGGGAAATACCCGATGCCGCCTATGTTGTGACCGTCGATGCCGACTTCGACGAATGGAGATGTTGCAACAGGCAAAACATAGCTATCCTCGGGTTCGTCGCGGAGCAGGCGGTGGCTGCGCATAGCTGTCGATGCGGGATGATGGAGGACCGAATGCCCCGAATTCTTCGCGCTGCATCGCTTCTGTCGATGCTCTATCTGGCATTCGGCGGCCAACCGGCCCTCGCACAGAAGGCGGCCGACGATATCCTGCCGGTTGATGGGAATGCGTCCGCGAACTGGAAGATGGCGGGGATGCTTTCCGTCGGCGGCATCCCGAATCGCACCACGATATGCGCCACGGTGGAACCGCTCGGTTCGGGCGAGGACGATACCGCCGATATCCAAAACGCGATCAATTCCTGTCCGGTCGGACAGGTCGTGTCACTCGCGGCGGGCAGCTTTACAATTGCCGAAGGCAACTTCGTGTTGATCCCCAAAGGCATCACGCTCCGCGGCGCCGGACCGGGAGCGACCATATTGACGCGAACGGGCGGCGCCACACTTGGCAGTTACCAGCCGGGGAAAAATCCGTCGCCCATGATCATCCTTGGGCCCCAGCAATATAACAACGCTACGACAGCAACAGCGCTGACCGCCAATGCCGGGCGCGGCCAGAAGAGTGTCCAGGTGGCGAACGCGGCGGGGTTTTCGGTCGGCCAGATTGTTTTGCTTGATGAAGCATCGGGCGCGCGCTGGCAACCCGACATTGAGGGTCTTGGCAAGATATGGGCTGCGCCGGATTACCGCGTGGTGTGGCAGAAGCACCATCCCTCGCAGCCCTACATCGACGATTTCAGCGCCAGCCAATATCCGTCACAGTCCGGCACTGCCGGGTGCTGGTTCTCCAATTGCGATCGTCCCACGGCCGAGATGCACCGAATCCAGGCGATTTCCGGCAACACGATTTCTTTCGATTCGCCCGTCACGATCTCTTACAGGACCAGCCACAAAGCCCAACTCTATTATTATCAAACCCCACACACCGAGCGGGCAGGCCTGGAGCAGATGACGGTCGAGTACGGCGACGACGACAACATCGATTTCGCCTGGTGCGCCTATTGCTGGGCTTACAACGTGGAGAGCACGCTATGGCTCGGCGCGGGATTCGGCATCCAGAATTCTTTCCGCGTGGAGCTGAACGCGTTCTATGTCCATAAGCCCGTGTGGCCGGTTCCGGGAGGCGGCGGTTACAACATCAGTCTTGCGAATGCGTCGTCGGAGATTCTCATCTGGAACGGGATTTCCGTTCTCGCCAACAAGGTCATGGTCGGGCGCTCGGCAGGCGCGGGATCCGTCACCGCTTACAATTACATGGACATGGGCTTCGACGGCGGGACTGACGCCTGGCAGGAGATCGGGCTCAACAACAGCCATATGGTCGGTTCCCACCATATGCTGTTCGAGGGCAACCTCTCGTTCAACATGGACAGCGACCAGACCCACGGCAACGCCATCTACAATACGTTTTTCCGGAACCAGACGACCGGATTCAGGGCGAAGTTCACGGATTATCTAGACAATACCGTGGTGAACGACATCGCGCAGCGGGGCACCAATGGGCCGCTCCGTACTGCGTCTCCGCATGCGTATTCTTACTGGAACAATCTGGTCGGCAATGTTTTTGGCGTTCCGGGCCGGATGCAAGGCTTCGTCTATGGCGACCAGGTTCTGCCGGACGGAGATTGGCCGCCCCAGATTCTCATGATGGGTTGGGCCGACTTGCCCAATCACGTCTACGATCCGAACGTCATCGCGACGAATTTCGTCGATGGCAATTATGACGACCTGACGCACTCGGTGAAATGGGCGCCAACCGACACGGCGCACACCTTGCCGCATTCGCTCTTCCTGACGAAAGCGCCAGGATTCTTCGCCGGCTACACCTGGCCGTGGGTCGATCCCATCGGAGCGACGAAGGTCTACACATTGCCGGCCAAGGCACGCTACGACGCCGGTACGCCGTTTACGCAACCGTGACTCCATTCTGAGAGCCGAGTCCGGCGCGGGGCGCGCCGTACAGATTCCTCTCTTGCGAACTGCAGCCTGGGAGATCAAGCAACCGGCGGCATTAACGCCCCTCGAAACGAGGAGGGCGCTTCTCCTGAAATGCCCGCACGCCTTCGCGCGCGTCGGCGCTGGGATTGGTGATCATCACCGCCATCTGCGCGTCGGTGAGGGAGTCTTCCAGGCTCAGATCCGCCGCGCGCGTCATCATCATCTTCGTCAGGCGCATTGCGAGCGGAGCCTTGCCCGCCAAAGTCTCGCAAAAATCCAGACAGCGCGCTTCCAGGAGGGAGTCCGGAACGATCTCGGTCACCAGGCCCAGGCTTTGCGCGACCGGCGCGTCGTAAATCTCGCTCAGCAACGACATTTTCAAGGCGCGATCCAGGCCCATCGCCCGGGGAAAAAGCCACGCGCCGCCCTCATCGGGCAAAAGGCCGGCTTTGTTGCTGGTATCGCCCAATTTTGCCGTGGGCGACGCAAACCGAAAGTCGCAAGCGAGTGCGAGAGCCAGGCCGCCCGCCACGGCATAGCCCTGGATCATTGCCAGGCTGGGCTTGTCGATTCTGCGAAGCAACGCCACCACGGCCTGCATTCCATCGCGCATCTCGCGGCCATGCCCCATCGGTTGCGTGCGGACCCGGGCGCTATGTTCCGGATTTGCACCGGAAATATCGCCGCCGGTACAGAACGCGCGGCCGCCGGCGCCCGTGAGAAGCAGCACCATGAGTTCATCCTGGTCTCGAAACGCCGCGATGGCCCTTTGCAATTCCTCCGTCATGACGAACGTATACGCGTTCATTTTCGACGGGCGGTTGAGCATGATGCGGGCAACGCCCGGTCGCGGAAGATCGCACAGCAGCGTTTCGTATGCGCCGTTCTGGAAGGCGGTCATGGGAATGTTCCTCCTGTTTTCCACGGGTCGGCAATCATCGACGCGCTTCGATGCCGTGGACGAGCATCGGCAAATAGTGATCGATTTCCAGCCAATATGCGAGAGCAGCGGTCTTCGCCGGCATATGCCTCCGGCTGCAAAGAGGAAATTTGTCAGCCGGCACCGCGTTATGGTGTTCGTGATGGAAAAGCCGTTCGTCGGAGAACTTCTCGAGCTTCTCGCAGCCAGCGAAGGCGCGCCTGCAATTCGTAGAGCGCCCCCAGCATCGTAAGATACTGGGCCGGCGGGTCTTTTTTTCTCGAATCTTTCACTCTGCGCGTCAAAGCAAGAATTTGAGCTTTTGTGTTTTCCGTGGCCCGGTCGACGAATCGAAGCGATAGGTCACGGCCTTTCAGGGCCGCGACGAAATTCATGCGCGTGCGTATCGGATCCATTGTCGGCTTTCCTGTCCATGGCGGTAGAGCGCCGATCCACGACCTCAGGGCGCGTTCGCCCCTGGACGTCGCGACAAAATTCCGTTTGCCGCGCTTCCCCCATGGTTCGAGCTTTGATTTGACCAATCCCAGTTTCGCAAGCCTTTGGATGACCGGATAGATGGAACCGGCGCTCGCGCTCCAGTGGGAGGACGCGGACCCGGCGAATTCCTGTTGGACGCCATAGGCCGAGCACGGGCCACTGCGCCAGATCGCGCCCAGCACGCAGAATTCCAACTCGGTCGGCTCGGTTCGATGGGCGCCCATGGGCCTTTACAGTTTCAACCTCGAAGCCATATATTACGTTTCGTAATATGTGGCAATGAACGCGAGTGCGGCTGTGGGGAACGCCGCGAGAGTGAGAGACACAGACAATGCCGCGCATGGTGGGATTGGTTTTATTCGCCCTTCTTTTATTCCACGCGGAAGCCTTCGCGGCGGGTGCGGATTCACGCCTGACAAGGCAACTCGACGAAGCCGTCAACAGCGAGGTGGCCAAGGGCTTTTCCGGCGCCGTCCTGGTGGCGCGCGGCAGCACCATCCTCCTGGACCAAGGCTATGGCGCGATCAAAGGCGTTGCCGTCCGCACGAACTCGATGTTCTGGATCTCATCCACCGGCAAGCAATTCGCAAGCGCCGCCATCCAGACGTGCCGCGATAAAGGGCTGCTCTCGCTGGACGATCCTATTTCGCGGTTCTTTCCCCAGGCACCGGCCGACAAACGCGCGATCACCATACGTCAGCTGCTTTCCCATCTTTCGGGCTTCGGCCAGAGCAATGTTTCCGAGGGGCATGCCACGCGCGACGAAGCCGTGTCGGCGATATTGGCCGAGCCGCTCGTCGACGCACCGGGCAACAAATTCCACTATTCCAACAACAACTACCAACTAGCCGCGGCGATCGTGGAAGTCGCGACCGGCGACGACTATCAGCATTTCGTTACGCGCACGCTTTTGCTGCCGGCCGGCTTGCGCCATACGGGGTTCTCCAGCAACGGCGGCTGGAGATTGCCGGCGCCCGGCCAGGGTGAAATGCCTGCACGTCTCAAGGCGCCGGGGTGGGGTGCGGAAGGCTGGTATTCGACGACGCACGATCTGTTTCGATGGTACCGCGCACTGCGCGAGGGCCGCGTCCTGCGGCCCACAAGCGTTGCCGAGCTTTTCACACCGATCGAGCCGATCAAGGAAGGCCGGGCCGCGTTGGGCTGGTTCGTCGGCGCCACCGACAGCGGCGTCACACGCGTCTTCACGCGTGGCAATGACGATTGGGGGCCGAATTCACTGATCTATGCCTATCCGGCTTCGGGCATGGTGATTGTCGTTTTGACCCATGCCGGTATGGCGAATTCCGACATTTCCTGGTCGCGTCTCGTTCATGGGAAGATCGAAAATCTGTTGTTCCCATGAGGTCACGATCGTCATCCGCTAGCGGCAATTGCCGGAACGCCTGCGGGGCCGCATCGAGGTTGGGCAGATCGGTTCGCCGGTTCAGGAATGCCAGGCGGACGCAAGGCAAACCTTTGAACAACGCCTTCGTGACGAACAGGCGCTCGGCGCCTGCGAACATGGTCGCGTCAAGCCGGGAATTCATCCTCGATTCCAATGAGACCGAGCGCGCTCTAATGGTTCGAAATTGTTGCGCACTGCTTCTTGGCCAGCGTTGCCGGCGGTCTTTTCTCCGATTTTGGTACGTCGCGATTGAAGGAAAATGCGGCGAGCAACGGTTTCGGCGCGTCGGAGAATATGTCTGCCGGCATCTTGTGCAATTCGATCGTAACGTCGATCTTGCCGGGCGGTTCGAATGTCTGGCCATATTTCCAAGGCGAGTCCGCTTTCCGCGCCAAGAGGCTGAACGTTCCATCATTGGGTGCATTTCCCGTGTTGCCGGGCGTGACGATTCCTCTTCCGCCAATCTGATAGAAAAAATCGATATCCGAGTCGGATTGGAGCCATAGGACAAGCATGCGCTCGTCGTCTGGCGACTCCGTTTCAATCATCCAGGCACACACTTTCGCTGCTTGTGCCGACGTCGATAAAGCAACGAAGAAGGTGACCGCCACTAGAGTTTTGATCAACATCTTCTATCCCCGATTGCTCCACCCGGACACATTAGCGAAGCTCATTGACTTTCGGTCAAGGTCATCGCCGCAGCGCACAGGGTCAAGTAGGTCATGCTTCTCGTGAGGCGGCGCATACTTGGTCGGGTCCTGTGTGTCCGAGGAAATCCATATCGCGCCTTCGGGCGAGCTTTCGTACCGTCCGACAAGCATGTGCAAGAGCGTGATCAGTTCATCGGGTCCGCTGGCGGCAATCCCGGAACGCCTGCATGGCCACGTCGAGGTCGCGCAGATCGGTTCGCCAGTTCAGGAAGGCGAGGCGGACGCAAGGCGAACCTTTGAACAACGACTTCGTGACGAACACGCGTCCGTCTTCCGCGATGCGATCCACGAACGTCTTCGTCTCCTGATCGTCAGCGCGGCCGTTCCCTGTGAGTAGCCGGAAGCACAGAACATTGAAACGCACGGGAGATACGCATTCGAAGCCCGGCTCTTCCGCAATTCGCTGCCCCAGTTCCTCGGCGTAGCCCGTGCACCGTTCCACCAGTGCCGCGTAACCGGTCTTGCCGTAGGCCTGCAATGAGACCCACGCCGGCAGCGCCCGCAGGCGCCTCGAAGTCTCGGGACTGAGATGCTGAGGGTTGAAGATGCTGGACGTGGGCTGCGAGAGATAGCTCGAAACCGTCTTGAACATCTGCATCTGGGCATCCCGATCGCGGGTGAACAGAAAGCCGCTGTCGAATGGGACGTTGAGCCATTTGTGCGCGTCGGCCGCAATGGTGTCGGCGTGTTCGATGCCGCGCAGTAAATGCGCGTGGCGGGGCGACAGTGCCGCGAATATTCCGAACGCCGCGTCCACGTGGAAGTGAGCCCCGTGTTTTCGGGCCAGATCGCCGACGGCGCTAAGGTCATCGAAGTCTCCCGTCGTGACCGTGCCGGCATTGCCGACGACGATGACGGGTGACCCGCGCAATTCGATGAGGCGCCGTTCCAGCGCTGCCAATTCGACCCGCTCTCGGTCGGCCTCCTGGGGAAGCCGCTCGACTGCTGCCCGACCGAGGCCGAGAATGGCCGCCGCCTTGCCGATGCTGCCGTGGCCTTCTCCCGACAAAATTCGCACCGGCCCCAAAGCGGCCACGCCTTGCTCGCCGACATCGATGTGAGCTTTTGCTCCGAGCCGCTGCAATGCGATGGCAAGGCAACTCATGTTCGCCATCGTGCCGCCGCTGACGAAATTGCCGACGTAGCTTTCCGGAACGTTCAGGAGTTCGCGCAGGAGACCGATTGTTTCTTCTTCGATCAGAGCGCCGGGTCCTTCGCTGACCTGGCCGTTCTGATCATATGTCGAGCAGAGCCAGTCCGCGGCCAAAGCAGCCGGCGTGACCCCGCCATTGACGAAGCCCCAATAACGAGGCCCCGGGCTGCCCGAAAGAAGATGACCCCAGCGGGTGTTGAAGTCCGCCAGCGCGGTGATTGCGCCGACTCCGGTTGCGGACAGACTGGTAGCGGGTTGAGGCACCGGCAAGCACGCGGGCGGACGCTTCGCCAGTCCTGCGAGATGAGCCATCGACAGACGATGGGCCACATCCAAAGCATCTCGCCCGGAATCTTCAGCAGGATCCATTGTCAAATCTCCACCTGTTGCAGCCTCGGCAAAAGCAACATTTCGAACGTCGTCTCGCACACACGGGTCGGTCTTGCACTCATAGCGTTGCAATACTTTCGATTCTTGGCTGGGCGATGCGCACGTAGTCGGCGGTCCGCAGCGCAAAGGACCGATCCAATCGCGCGGCATTGAAGTAGATGGTCTCGGAATTCGTCACGAGCTGCGAATCCACGATCAACTCCAGCCGCGGGTCGAAGCAGAAGGGAAGAATTGTACCCGAGACCGATCCGGCAAGCTCTTCCGCAATCGCCGTGTCGGCGAAGCGGATGAAGGTCCCGCGCTTCAGCCGCTTCACCGCCTCCATGTCCACCTTGGAATCGCCGGGAATGACGGCGAGAACAAACCGCGTCACCTTTTTGCCGACTTTGACCATAAGAATGATGCATTTGGCGGCGTCACGAACCTCATGACCCCGCATCGCGCTGACAATTTCGGTTCTTCCTTCCGGCGGATGGTCGATGATCGTGTAGGCCGCACCCTCACGGTCGAGCAATTCAACCATACGGTCGTAAGCGGTCGAATCCGGAATCCCATTTGACGACATGGCGGCTACCCGTGTTGAGGCGCCAATGTCGGCATGCTGCGGTCTCGTTGTATTGGACGATCTTTCAAGCGGCGGCATATGGCGTCACGACGACCGCCACAAATCGGTGGAGAGGTATTTCAGACCGGAATCGTTAATGAGAACGACGACCGTTCCGCCGCGTTCTTGCCGGGCCAGGAGTTTCAATGCCGCCGCAACGTTTGCGCCGGCGGAAACGCCGGCGAATATTCCTTCCTCCCGGGCCAGCCCCCGGGCCGCTTCGACCGCCTCGTCGTCCGTCACGATGACGAAGCCGTCCGGCTCTATGCCTGCCAGCAGGGGCAATTCGCGGCGGGAATATCCTCCGCCCTGAATTCGATGCCTGGATACGTCCGCAGATCCGCCACCGAGAACAGCCGCGCCGACAGGTTCAACGATATATCCCCGAATTTGCGGGTTTCGATGTTTGAAGGCCCGATGAAGTCCCGCATATGTCCCGCCCGAACCGACGAAGTCGCAGAATGCCGTTATCGTGCCGCCGGACGCTTCCCATATTTCAGCCGCCGTGCCCCATTCATGCGCGTGTGCGTTTTCCACCCTCACGAACTGGTTCAAGTAAAAGGCACGGCGCTCCCGGACGATTTCCAAAGCCTTGCGCTCGGCAAGGGCCAGGTCGGCACCGGACACGCGGTCCGCGGTTTCGCCGGACGCCTGATCGACGAGAACGACTTCCGCTCCAAAGGCGCGCATCATGATCGCGCGCTCGGATGAATTCCCCCGCGACATGACCGCAACAAAGGGACGTCGTTGCACCGCACAGACCATGGCCGCGCCGGTACCGGTGTTTCCGCTCGTCAATTCCACGACTGGCTGGTTCTCCGCCAGAAGGCCGGCGGCAATCGCATTCTCCAAAATCCGGCGAGCGACCCGATCCTTCTTCGATCCGCCCGGATTGAGGTACTCCAACTTGGCCAACAGCCTCCCGCTGCCGCCCGCGATGCGGGAAAGTTCGACGAGAGGGGTGCCGCCGATCGCGCCCACCACGGACGACAGTGTTGTGTTGCCATTCGCCATATCCGCTGTTCTCGAAAACGTGTTCCCATGATGGTTGAAAATGGAGGCCGTCTCTTGGACGATCTTTCAGGGGGGCCGGCCGCAATGAACCCGCGAAACAGCACGCAGGATCGATCTTTGGAATGGACCCGTCGGTCGATTGTGCCGACGTTGAGTGACAGCGAAATTCTCCATGCCCGTTATGTCAGGCATGAATTTCCATCCCATGCGCATGCAGAATTTGTCATTGGCGGGATCCTGGAAGGCGCCGAGTCGTTCCGTCACGGCGGCCGTGATGTGACCGCGCCCAAGGGGCACATGATCCTGTCGAATCCTCACTGTGGAGTCGAAGTCGTCCGCGTTGGTCATTCAATCTCTGTTTGCCGAATTCATTTCCGATCTGGCGGCATGTCATGGGTCGCTCGAGACCGCGAACGCGTCGCGATTCGATTCGGCGGTGCGCAAAGTGCGCGAGCGGCTGGATGCCGATCCGGCAGACAATTCCGATCTGGCGGCGCTGGCTGCGATCGGCGGGGTCTCTCCGTTGAAATTGTTGCGTGCATTCCGCCTGTCGGTCGGATGCACGCCTCAGGTTTATCGGACGGTTCAGCGCTTGCGTCTTGCCAAGAGAGCGTTAGCCCAGGGGCACCCGCTGGCGCAGGCGGCAATCGAGGCGGGCTTCTACGACCAAAGTCATTTTACCCGTGTATTCCGTCGGTGGACGGGTTCGGCCCCTGGTTCGTTCGCCCGGGCCGTTCATTCGTAATCACGACTTTCCGGGCCGCTCGCGACCAAGCTCCTTTAGAATTTCGTCTGAAAGTCCGCGGCATTGCCGCTCTCTCGCCCCAGCCCCAATCGACCGCGCGTTGCGGCAACGACAATCACGGCAGCCACGGTAAACGTGATGGCGGCATACATGGCGCCCTGATCCTCAAGAACAAGAAATCGATTGGCAGCCCAATGCATGAGAATCGCAGGGATCACGGCGCCCCGTGTGTTGATCGCGACCCAACTCATCAACACCATCAGCGAAACCACAGTGAGAAGAAACCACCCAACTGATAGCCCTGACTGCGGCATTCCGGAGAACAGGAACGAGGGGAGGTGCCACACCGCCCAGACGGCGCCAAGCAGCACAGATGCGACAGCGGGATTGAAGCGCTGCAACATCCTCGGCAGCGCATATCCCCGCCAGCCCGGATCTTCGCCAATCGGACCCGGATCGATCACGAGCATCGAAAGGCCGTACCAGGCCATTGCCGGCCAGGATGCGAAGTCGAGGACGGGGGGCGGAGGCGTATGATTCACATGCGCCTGAATAAATCGTGCCGTCAGGGCGAGCGATGCAATTCCGATCGTCGAAATCAGATACCAGCGCAACTTGATGCGCCAGCGGAAGATGCGAATCAAAAGATCGCGCAAGCCCGCTTTGCCGTCCAACGCGAATGCCAGAATGAAAGCCCAAATCGTGGGCGTCCAGATCGTCGCAAAAACTATGGGATTCCATAGCGTCAGGCGGCCGAAATGCGCCAACCCCCACGCCGGGAACAGCAGATATAGTGCGCTAAGGCCCCATGCAAAAGAATATGTGAGAAGATAGAATAAAACGATACCCTTGCGGTTCATGCCTATGCCCGTTTTTTAACGGACCGAACCTGCGGCGATTTCAGCCGGCGGGAAAGGACCTTGCCCCGATGAATTCCCGATGATTTCCCGATGACGCAGGAGCCGGACTTTCGATTGGGTCCTCTCGCGGTGCGGCCGATCAGCAATGAGATCGCGGTGCTGGGTGGGGTGGAAGCACTGGAACCGCGTGTGATGCAGGTGCTGGTGGAACTCGCGCAACGGCGCGGCGAAGTCGTCAGCCGCGACGCATTGGTCGAACGCTGCTGGTTCGGGCGCGCCGTAAGCGAAGATGCCATCCAGCGTTGCATCGCAAGGTTGCGACGCATAGGCGAGGCGCATGGCGGATACTCCATCGACACAATTCGTGGCGTCGGCTATCGCCTGACGGAGATCGGCGGTTCGGACGTGACGCGGCCGTCGCTTGCCGTGCTCGCGTTTGACAATTTGTCGAGTGACACCGACCTGGACTATTTCTGCGATGGCGTGTCCGAAGAAATCCTTCACGCCGCCTCACGCGCCGCGCCTCTCAAAGTGATTGGCCGGGCCTCAAGTTTTCGGTTTCGTGGGCCCGACAAAATTGTCGCGAAGGTCGCGGCTTTGTTGAATGTTTCTCACATTCTCGACGGCTCGGTTCGCCGCAACGGAAACCGCGTGCGGATTTCCGTGCGGCTCGTCGAAGCCGCGACGGAGCAAATCATATGGGCCGACAGGTTCGATCGAAATCTGTCGGACTCCTTCGCGATTCAGGACGAGATTGCGCGCGCCGTCACCGCGGCGTTGGGTGCGGCGCTTCCGCCCGCGGAACCGCTTCCTGCTATCGATCCGTTTGCTTACGATCTCTATCAGCGCGGCCGCGAGTTGGGCATCTCATTCGGAATACCGGGCGCAATACGCCGCGCGATCTCGCTGCTGGAAGAATCCGTCGCGCGTGCTCCTCTTCTGGCGCCGGCATGGGCACTTTTGGCGCAGAGTCAGGTGCAATATCGTGCACGCGAAGCTCCTCAGAGGGATGTCGAATCGTTCCGTGTGGCCGTCATCGAATCTGTGAAGCGCGCATTGGCGCTGGATCCCCAAAACGGCGGCGCGCTTGCCTGTCTGGCGTTTGTCGAGGCTCCGGCAGGCGCCTTCGAAAAACAGGAAAAAATACTGGAACGCGCAATGGCGACCGCGAATGCGATCGGTGTGCTTGCGCCATTCAGCACATTCTGTGCTTCGGTCGGGCGTAACCGCGAGGCCCTGTCTCTGGTCGAAATGGCCTGGCAGCGCGATCCGCTGCACCCCGGAATTGCGAATTGGCGCGCGATCCTCCTCTGGCAGAACGGACTTATTGCGGAGAGCATTGCTGCGATCGAGCGCATCCTCGCAGCAGGCGATATTGCCGGAACCCTGCTCGGTCACGCCGCGACCTTGTCTGCTTATGAAGGCAATTGGGAGTTCGTCGATCGCCTTTTGTCTCACGACCCTTCATCCCGGGAAGCGGGTGATGACCCAGGCATGCAATTGGCTCTGGCAACCATTTCCGTGCTGCGCAGTCCGAACGATGAAAATCGCGCTCGGGTGCTTGCGAAGGCGCGCAACGATTTGGCGAGCACGGGCACTGTCAGCCTCGGCGTGCTCTGCTTTCTCGCGTACCTCGGATTGGTGGATGAGGCGCACGAGCTCGCGGAACGATCCTCGTTTCACCACCTGACAGACGCAGAGTCTCGTTTCCAACTGGCCGACGTCGGTCTGCATTTTCTGTTTTCCAGGCCGTCGCGGCCGCTCCGGCAGGATCGTCGGTTTGTTCGTCTTTGTGCGAAACTCGGGCTCGTCGACTATTGGACAAAAACCGGGCGCTGGCCCGATTGCGTCGACGAAATTGCCCCGCATTACGATTTCATCGCCGAGTGCGAGGCGAAGGCCGGAAGCGGCGCACCGCGAGAGTGAAGAAAACCTCACCGGATGTCGCGGCTCGATCGGCGGAGCTTACAAATTCCATTTCTCCGACTATAGTGCTGACCCGGAGGCTGCGAATGCTGCGCGCGGTTGAGTACAAAGCGAAGGGCGGCATCAAGATGCACGGCCACTCCCATCCGGCGTGGCATCTTTGCGCGGTTCTCGAAGGGGCGTTTCTGGAGAGAACCGAATCCGGAGACGTCGAATGTGCGGCAGGAGCGGTTCGTCTTTCTGCGCCTCACACGACGCACAATCTGGAATTTCACGATGACGGCGCAAAGTGCCTTATCGTCGAAGCAACCGGTCCATTCTGGAATCGCGTTCTGGCCAGACCGTTGGCGTCCAGACGACATGTGTTCGCCAAGCTGGACCGGAACTTAACGCCGCCTTCCGTCGCCGGCAGCTTTGTTTGTTCCCCGCCCGCCGCGGAATGGTTGGGAGCATTGTTGGCCGCTGCCGAGTTTTCCACGGTTGACACCGGCGAGTGGCGGCTGGCGGAGGAAGCGCGGCTGCGCCTCGAACTCGAGCCGCTTTGCAGTATTTCCGAGATCGCGAAAAAATTGGGCCTGAATCGGGAAGATTTTGCACGCCAATTCCGCCGGAGATTTGGGCTGCAGCCCAGCGAACATCGTGCCCTGTCCCGAATCCGTTCGGTTGTCGACCGCTTGAAAGATCCGGATGTCCCGCTTGCCGAAATTGCGCTCAATTGCGGCTATACGCACCAAAGCCATATGACCAATGCGTTCAGCGCAATCCTTGGCACTACCCCTGGAGCATGGCGCGCACGAAATTCGCCGGAGTCAAATTTGCAAGAACACGCTTGACGGCGCGCCTATAGTCGGGGTTTTGAAGGGATGACCATGCCCCGGTCTCGACGGATTCTATGCGCCTGCTTGTTTCTGATCTTTGTCGCGCCGTCGTTTGGCTTGGCACAGCTTGCTGCACCGGCAGCCGGCGCTTTGACCGCCGAGCAGTGGAAAGCCGATGTGGAATTTCTTTCCGCCAAGCTGCAGGCCATGCATCCGGCACCGTTCCGCAAGTTAGACCGCGCCACATTCGAGACGAACCTTGCGGTCTTTGAAGGACGAGTTGGAAGTTTCTCGCGCGAACAAGCAGTCGTCGGGATCATGCGGCTCGTCGCTTCGTTGGAGGACGGTCACACCGCGATTCCTCCGGACTTCCTGCGTGCTTTTGGCTTTCACGTTCTTCCATTGCGCTTTTATGTCTACGGAGACGGGCTCTATTTGCAGGCTGGCGATCGCCAATACCAGGAAGGATTGGGCGGCAAGCTGGTTTCCATCGGAGACACTCCGGCGGCGGAGGTTTACAAAAAACTGCGGACGATCACGTCCCATGACAACGCCCTCACGATCGATGGTCGGCTGCCGGGTTTCCTGATCGTGCCGGAGATACTCGCGGGCCTGGGCGTTGTCGAGAATCCGGCCGTCGACGTGCCTCTGAAACTCGAACATGGGGGCCGTGTCGTAAAACTGCTCGTCAAGCCGGTCGTTGCGCCTGGCAGTGAGTCGATGTCCGTCGCCCGTGTCGCCTATACTTCGGACTGGGTCGACTCGGCTCCGGCCAACCTGCCGCTGTGGCTCCGGCATGCGGACAAGCCCTATTGGTTCGAATATCAGGCCGACACAAAGACCATCTATGTTCAATACAACCAATGCACCTCCGATGCCGCCGATCCGATGCCGGCGTTCGCGGATCGTCTGAGGTCCGAGATTTCGGCAAGGTCGCCGGATCGGATCGTTCTGGATTTGCGCCTGAATTCGGGCGGGGAAGGTTACTGGAACAAGCCGCTCTTTCTGGCGCTGCTCAAGTCGGACCAGATTGATCGGAAGGGCAAATTTTTCGTTCTTATCGGCCGCGAGACGTTTTCGGCCGGAAGTATACTGGCCATCGACCTTGACCGTTTCTCGAAGGCCATCTTTATCGGGGAGCCTACGGGGGGTGCTGTACAGAACTTCGGCAATCACGAGCGCGTTGCATTGCCGAACAGCGGTCTGTTTGTGATGATCGCGACGAAATATTATCAGAACGACGGTCCATTTGACGACCGTCCCTGGATCGCGCCGGAAATCACCGCGACTCTCAGCCAGAAGGACTACGAGGCGGGGCGCGATCCGGCGCTCCAGGCCGCTGTCGCCTATGTTCCCCCCGAACAGGTTTTGAAGGCCGACTTGCTCGCGGCGCCTGTCGGTGATGCAGGAAAGGTCTTTGTGCGATTCAAATCGGACGCCAAATATCAATATCTGCAGATCGAGCCCGTGCTGAATGCGCTCGGCTACGACTTCATCGGGTCGAAGGATTTCAGCCGTGCGATCGCAGTGTTCCAAATCGCCACGAAGGAAAATCCGCAATCGGCGAATGCCTTCGACAGTTTGGGGGATGCCTATCGGGCCGCCGGCAAGACTTCTGCGGCGATCGAGAATTATCGCCGCGCGCTGGAGATCAATCCGGCCTGGTACAGTTCCCGCAATTCCCTGAAGGAACTCGGCGTGGAATTGCCGGGCGGGGGACACTGAGGCGCGCATATTCAGAGGCGCCACTCCCGTCTTAGCCAAATCCCGCTTCCGGGAATGTGTGATGGCTCCCCGGGATCGCGCCATTCTTGAGCGAGCCCCACGGTCCGACTGGGGCTTAACAATTCGCAGATAGGAGAATTTCTCGCATTTCAGGCGCAGTCTCTAGCTTTGGACGGGAGGATATGGGAAGGAACCCCCGGGGCGCGCCAATATCCTTCGTTTCCAGGTCGGCTTTATATTAACTTCGATTGCGATTGATGAGAAAATCGGAGCCCATTAGCATCCGGGCCTTGGCCGGGTGGGACGAACAATGAAGGGGGGCACGCTGGTAGTCTTTGGCACGCGTCCAGAGGCAATTAAGCTCATGCCCGTCATTACTGCATTGCGTGCCGCGAAGATTGCCGCGACACTGGTCGCGACCGGGCAGCACCGCGAACTCCTCGATCAAGTATTGTCTCTTTATGGCGAAACGGTCCAGTTCGATCTCAAGATCATGTCGGACCGCCAGCCGCTCTCTTCCCTCACGGCGAAAGTGCTCGAAGGCGTGACCGACATCATCGCCCAGACCAAACCCTCCGTGGTCCTCGTGCATGGCGACACCACGACGGCCATGGCGGCGAGCATGGCCGCCTTTTATGCCGGCGTGAAGATCGGGCATGTCGAGGCGGGGTTGCGGACCTTCGACCTCAGCCGACCGTGGCCGGAAGAATTCAATCGGGTCGCCGTCGATACGGTCTCGGACTTTTTGTTCGCGCCGACGGTCACGGCCGCGGCAAACCTCGAAGCGATACGGGGTCTGCGCGGACGCATACACATCACGGGCAACACCGGCATCGACGCCGTGCTGCAGATGGCGCGAGCCATCGAAGCGAGCCCCGAGCGCCAGCGCGAGTTGCAGCGCAAATACGCAATGATCGATCCGCGCAGGAAACTCGTGCTCGTGACGGCGCACCGGCGGGAAAGTTTCGGCGAGGGGTTCGCCAACATCTGCACCGCGCTCGACCAAATCTCGCAAAGGCCGGATGTGCAGATCCTGTTTCCCATGCATTTGAATCCGAACGCGCGCGATCCGGTGCGCGACAGCCTGTCCGGCCGGCCGAATGTCCATCTCATCGAGCCCACGGATTATGCGCAGATGGTGTATCTGATGAAGCGCGCATATTTGATCCTGACCGACTCCGGCGGCATTCAGGAGGAGGCGCCGGCGCTCGGCATCCCCACCCTCGTGATGCGAAGCGTGACGGAACGGCCTGAAGCGATCGCCACCGGTGTCGTAAAGCTGGTCGGCACCGACCCCGACGAGATTTGCCGGGCGGTGTACAGGCTGCTCGATGACGCTGCATATTACGCGGCGACGGCCAAGCCGGTTTTCCCCTACGGAGACGGCACGGCCGCATTGAAGATCGTCGACATTTTGCAAAGGGAATTGAATCTGTGAGCAGTGTTTGCGTCGTAGGCTTGGGATATATCGGGCTTCCCATGGCCTCCATGCTGGCGAGCAGGGGCCACCAGGTCATCGGATTCGATGTCGACAAAAACATCGTCGACAGTGTCAATCGCGCGCAATCGCATTTCTTCGAGCCCGAGCTGAACGCGCTGTTGGACTCAGCAGGCCGCACCGGAAGGCTGCGGGCCCAGCTGAAACCGGAACCGGCGGACTATTATATCATCGCCGTTCCGACACCGTTCAAAGAGGACAAGAAGCCCGACCTCAAGCATGTGGAAGAGGCCATAGCCGCCATCGCGCCGTCGCTCCGGCGCGGCGCGACGATCATCCTGGAATCGACCTCTCCCGTCGGCACCACGGAAATGGTTGCGCAAAAGCTGACGGCGCTCAGGCCGGACCTGACGTTCCCCAAATTTCGCGAAGAGGGCAGCAAATTCGATGTTTGCGTAGCCCATTGCCCGGAGCGGATATTGCCGGGTCTCATCATCGAGGAGCTCGTCAAGAACGACCGGATCATCGGTGGCATGACGGATGCTTGTTCCGAGCGCGCGGCGGCCTTGTACAAGACCTTCGTCACGGGAGAGTGTTTCGTCACCGATTGCCGGACCGCGGAACTGGTGAAGCTGGTTGAGAATTCGTTCCGGGATGTCAATATCGCGTTTGCCAACGAATTGTCCCTGGTGTGCGACCATATGGGGATCGAGGTCTGGAAGGTCATAGAGCTCGCGAATAAACATCCGCGGGTCAACATTCTGGGGCCCGGCCCCGGCGTGGGCGGGCATTGCATCGCAGTCGATCCCTGGTTCGTCGTTGATGGCGCGCCGAAGCTCACGCCATTGATCCGCGCGGCGCGCGCGGTGAACGACGGCAAGCCTTTGGTGATTGCGCAGGACATCATCGCTCGCGCTGCGAAGTTCAAGCAGCCGGTCGTGGCCTGCTACGGCATATCGTACAAACCGGGCGTCCAGGATATCCGCGAGAGCCCCGCCATCGTGATCGTGGAAACGCTGCTGGCCGCGAATATCAAAGTGGTGGTTTGCGATCCCGTGGTGGCCGCGTTGCCGCCCGCCTTGGCGCAAAATCCGCTCGTGACGCACGAGCCCGTCGGCTCGGCGCATGAGACCGCGGACATCGTCGCATTTCTGGTCGGGCACCCCGAATTCAAGAAACTTCGCGCTTCGGATTTCGCAACCAAAGTGATCGTC
>JBEKLK010000059.1:0-14660 GCA_050010235.1 Rhizomicrobium sp. | reverse complement strand
GCTGGGTCATGCGATGGGCGACGCCTTGTTGTGCGAGTTTGCGGCACGACTGGCCCGATGTGTGCGCCCCGGAGATACCGTCGGCCGTCTCGGCGGCGACGAGTTTGCCGTGGTGGTGCTCACGCCCGCGGCGGATTTCAACGCATCGAAGGTCGCCGCGCGGATCAACAAGGCGCTGCAGCAACCCATCGTGCTGGACGGTCAGGATGTCCTGGTCACCACCAGCATCGGTATCGCAAGCTATCCGATCGACACGCGCGAATTCGAAACGCTGCTCCACTATGCCGACACCGCCATGTACGAAGCGAAGGTGGCCGGGCGAAAAACCTTCCGGTGCTACAATCCGGCCATGAAGGAGCGCGCGATGCGGAAATCGGACATCGAAAGCGCGCTGCGGCTGGCGCTGGATCGGGGTGAGTTCGTCCTGCACTACCAGCCCAAGATGCGCGTCGATGGCGGCCAATCGGCGAGCGTCGAGGCACTCCTTCGCTGGAATCGTCCGGACTACGGGCTGGTGGCGCCGGCAGATTTTGTGCCCGTGCTGGAGGAAATGGGGCTGATCGCGGCAGTCGGAACCTGGGTGGTGGAGGCTGCCTGCCGCCAGATCCGAAGCTGGCAGAAGGCGGGGCTCGGCGATGTCCAAGTCGCCGTCAACGTCTCGCCGAAGCAGGTGCGCGAAGAGCTGTTCGTAGCGCACGTTGCCCAAGCCTTGCGGGATAACCGCATCGATCCCGCGCTGCTGGAGCTCGAAATTACCGAAACCACGCTGATGTCGCACGGCGAGCCGACGGATACCGCCCTGCGCAGCCTGAAGGCGCTCGGAGTTGCGATCTCGATCGACGATTTCGGAACGGGCTATTCCAATCTCGCCTATCTCAAGCGCTTCCAGGTCGATGCCCTGAAGATCGACATGGGCTTCATCCGCGACGTGACGACCAATACGGATTCCGCGACGATCGTCGTCGCAATCATCAATATGGCGCACAATCTGCGACTGAAGGTGATCGCCGAAGGCGTGGAGACGCAGGAGCAATTGGACTTTCTGCGCGAACACGGATGCGACGAAGCCCAGGGGTTCTTCTTTTCGAAGGCACTCCCCGAATCCGAGCTGTCGCAGAAATATCGTCAGGCGGCCGTTCGCGACATGAATCAGGATTCGACCCTGTTTGCGTCTGCTGAGGCGGGCCATGCATAGCTCGATGGAAGTCGTGCCGCAGGTCCCGCCTCAGCGCGCGCACGAAGCGAGGGCTCCGCGGCATCGGACATATCTGAACGGCAAGCTGGTTTATGGCGAGGGCATTTTTGCGCCCGACGGCGCGTTCAGTCTCGACTGCGCGATTCGCGACATGTCGGAAGGCGGCGCGCGAGTGACCCTCAGCAAGCGCCAGCCGCTGCCGTCGGATCTCTTCCTCATCGTCGTCAAATATTGCGTCGCGTACCGGGCGAAAGTCGTCTGGATGGAGTTTCCCGCGCGCGGACTCAAATTTTCCACGACATACCCGCTCAGCGCCGATCTGCCCGACGACCTGAAATTTCTCCGCAGGCTCTGGGGCGAACTCTATGTGAGACTCGGCGGCGTCGAGAGATAGATCGGATCTGCGGAACCATCACGCCACAAGGTGCAGCGGATTCTTTTCGTCGCCTTTGACACTCGCAAATGGAATGCTGAAACTGAAGCCGGTGCCGCGAGGCAGGTTCTTCACATACCAGATGCGACCGCCGTTTGCTTCTGCCAACGTCTGGCAGATCATAAGTCCGAGCCCCATGCCGCTGCCTTTGGTGGTGACGAAGGGCTGGAATAGCCTATCGAGAACATCCTTCGGCAGCCCGGGACCCGTGTCCTGCACGGTCACGTTTGCAAAGCCCGCTTCTCCGTTACCCACGGTGACCGTCAATTTGCGTTCCCCCGCTTCCAACATCGCTTCCATGCTGTTGCGCGCGAGATTGACGAGAATTTGCTGAATTTGAATTTTGTCGATCATGACATCCGGAATGCTGGGATCGATGTTCATCTCCACGTCGATGTTCGCGTCGGCTGCGCCGAAAAGGACGACGGATAACGACTCTTTGACGACAGCTCCCAGGTCTTGCGGCATCCGGTGCGATTCGCGCTTTTCCACGATATTTCGCAGGTTCTTGATGATGTCGCCGGCACGAATGGCCTGCTCCTGGGCGCTGACGATCATCGCCTGTGCCCGCCCGGCGGCACTAGGATCGAGTTCGCTCGCGTCCAGCGTCCGCTTCGCGGCGTTGATGTAGTTGGCGATCGCCGCAAGCGGCTGATTGAGTTCGTGCGCGATTGCCGCCGTCATCTGCCCCATGGCGTTCAATCGCGACACATGCAGCAGTTCGGCCTGCAATTCCAGCAACCGCCGTTCCCGGCTCTCGCGCTCCGCCAGCAACTGGTCCTTTTCGTCGATCAACAGCTTCAACTGTTCGATGGCATCGCGCATCTTTCCCGTCCGCTCCGATGTGATCACCGCCTCGGCGACGACATTGGCGAAACCGGTCAGGAAAACGATGTCATGCTGATCGAATTCGCGTTGCATAGGGCTATCGACTTCCAGAACGCCCCATGGTCCGGCTTTACCTTTGATCAGCACGTCTGCGGTTGAGACAATACCGTGCTCGGCATAGAATGCCGGAAGCGCAAAGCTCTTGTTTTTCGCGACATCTTCCAGAATGACCGGTTCGCCCGTCACGAAGGCGCGGCCCTGCGTCGAACTCTTGTCTGCGGCCGAAACGACGCTCCCGACGACGCCCGCGCGCCAACCGAAGCCCGCCACGACACGCAGGTCGTTCTCGGCTTCGCGATGCCGACAAATTTTTGCGAAAGAAACATCCAGACTCTTCGCGCAGATGCGGGCCGCTTCCGTCAGGATTGCCGGAAGGTCCTCCTCCCTGAATGCGAAGGTGCCAAAATCCGCGAGGGCGCTTTGCTGGCGGCGCAGCTTTTCGATAATGGACGGCGTGGTCATGCCCAAATGCCTTTGCCGAAATTGCCGGCCGTTACGAAAGCGACCGCCCATGCCGGGAACGGCCTGCCAAAGCCAGTGTCGCGTGCTTCGCCATGCCTACGACATGGAACAACGAAATGCTGTGCCGGATTGATCATTCTGCTTCTTTTGTTGCGTGAGCGAGTAAACAGGAAATATTTCCTTCGACGCCCTGAGTGTTAACCGGAGTCTGTGAAAGTGGTTCCTGTTATTTGGGTAAAATTTGTCAAATAAATGGCACCTGTTTCAAAGATTGCCCTGTATTCGCAGCCGTTTAGCAGGAGAAAGCAGCGCAATTAGGGAAATTACTTATGCAAGATCGCTAATAAAAAGGAGTAGTTCCTATCCACTCGTGTGGGAGGCGACTTTGATGACCCCAACCCAAAATCTGTTTGCTCACATTGTCGATGACGATGCAGCCGTCCGGGATTCGACCCAGGCGTTGCTGCATTCGTGGCGTATTCCTGCGCAAACTTATGCCTCTGGCGACGACTTCCTGCAAAAGCTCACGCCGGCGACCTTCGGCTGCATCATTCTCGACCTGCACATGCCGGATATCTCCGGTTTTCAGATGCTCGATATTCTGCGGAAACGCGGCTGTCTCATTCCCGTCATTCTGTTCACGGGGCGCGCCGATCCGGCGACGGAAGAATTGGCGAGGCAGTCAGGCGCCGTCGCACTCCTGGCCAAGCCCGTTCGCGAGGACGAATTGATCGGCCTGGTTCAGCGCCTTCTCGATCCCAACAACGCAATGGGTCCGCCGCCGTTCACGTCGGGACAGTGCACGCCGCGGGCCGCCTAGCGACTGACGGACGCCGGTGCGGGCAGATTGCCCGCAAGCGCCGCCTCGTCTAGAAGCGCCCGATGAACCACCGCTTCTGCATCGCGCCCATGATGGACTGGACGGATCGGCATTGCCGCGTGCTGCACCGGCTGCTGTCGGCGCGCGCGCGGCTCTATACCGAGATGGTGACGGCCGAGGCGGTCATTCGCGGCGACCGCGCGCGGCTGCTCGGCTTCGATGCGTCCGAACATCCCGTGGCGCTGCAACTGGGCGGCGCCGAACCCGCGCGCCTGGCCGAAGCCGCGCGCATCGGCGCCGAGTTCGGCTATGACGAAATCAATCTCAATGTCGGCTGCCCGTCGGATCGCGTGCAATCGGGGCGCTTCGGCGCCTGCCTGATGCGCGAGCCCGCGCTGGTGGCGGATTGCGTGGCGGCGATGCGGGCCGCGGTTTGCGTTCCCGTCACCGTCAAATGCCGGCTGGGCGTGGACGACCAGGACCCCGAAACGAGTTTGCGCACGCTGATCGATGCCTGCGCGCGAGCCGGCGTGACGGTGTTTGCCGTCCACGCGCGCAAGGCGTGGCTCGAAGGTCTTTCGCCGAAGGACAATCGCGAGCGGCCGCCTCTCGATTACGAGCTGGTCTATCGCGTCAAACGCGAGCGGCCCGAACTTACCATCGTCGTCAATGGCGGCATCGCCACGCTCGACGAAGCGGGTCGCCATCTCGAGCATGTCGACGGCGTCATGCTGGGACGGGCGGCTTATCAGTCCCCCGCGATCCTGTCGGAAGTCGATGCGCGGTTCTTCGGCGGGCGTCCGCGCGAGATCGACGCGGCGACGGATGCGTTCTGCGATTACATCGCCGCGGAGTTGGCGAAGGGCGTGCCGCTCCATGCAATGACGAAGCATATGCTGGGCCTGTTCGGCGGCCGGCCCGGTGCGCGGCTGTTCCGCCGTCACCTGAGCGAGAACGCGACGCGGCGCGGCGCGGGGCTCGCCGTCCTGCGCGATGCGCTCGCCCATCTTCAACGCCCAAGCGATCTCGCGGCCGCCTGACATGCATTTCGTCCTCGCGACGTCCGATCCCGGCACGCTGGCGCTTGGGCTGGCGATTGCGGCGGTCCTGGGCGGACTCGTCGCCGGTATGCTCGGCGTCGACAGCGGCATCGTCGTGGTGCCCGTGCTCTATCATGTGCTGGCGCTCATCGGCGTGGATCAATCCTTGCGCATGCATTTGGCAGTGGGCACATCGCTGGCGGCAATCATTCCGGCCTCGCTGGCGTCCTTCCGGACGCAAGACAAGGGCAGTGCGATCGACCGGGATATCCTTCGCCGCTGGGCCGCGCCGATGTTCGCGGGCGTGTTGATCGGGTGCGCGCTCGCGGACTTCGCAAGCGCCCCTGCGCAGGCGCTGATCTTCGCGCTGGTCGCGCTCGCGGTGGCGCTCTATCTCGCGTTCGGCGGCGAGAAGCGGCGTCTCGCCGAACGTTTGCCGGACGGCGTGGGCGGTCTCGCGGTGCCCGCGCTGATCGGCGGCGTCTCCGCGATGATGGGGATCGGCGGCGGCACCTTGGGCGTACCTGCCATGACGCTCAGCGCCGTGCCCGCACCGCGCGCGATCGGCACGGCATCGGCTCTGGGCGCGATCATCGCGATTCCCGGAACCATTGCGGCCGTCGCGATGGGCTGGCATGCGCCGGGACTGCCGCCTTACTCGCTGGGCTATGTCAATGTGCTGGGCGTCGTGCTGATCGCACCCGTCTCGCTTCTGATGGCGCCTGTCGGACGCGCGCTCGGCCACATGACGGATCGCGACCGCCTGCGCATCCTGTTTGCGTTCTTCATCGTGCTCGCGACCGGCCGGATGTTGTACGACGCGTTTGGCTGATCGGACCGCTAGTCCGGATTCGCCCGCAGGAAATGGAATTCGAAGCGGCGGTGCAGAATGCCGCGATCGGCGTCGCGCATCCGGTCCACGAAATGCAGCAGACCGTTGACGTTGCCGCCCGATTGCTGCTCGCGCTCCAGCACGGGATACATGTTGTGATAGAAGGTGACGATGTCCGAGCCGAACAGCGAACGCGCCGACCAGAAATCGCAAAGGTCGGCGTCGACGCATTCGCCGACTCCCTCGTAAAACGACGTCAGCGCGATGAAGCTGTCATTGTTGTTGTCGCCCGCCAGGAAGCGGTCGACCAGATCGGAATAGGCCTGCGGGTCCAGTTGTCCGCCATTGGCGGTTTCGATGGTATCGTTCAGGTAATTGTTCCAGCTGGTGGAGAACTGCGCGCCCACGGGCCCGAGCTGGCCGCGATATTCGCGCGACATGTCGAACACGCGCGCGGCCATCGCGTCGTCGCGCGCGACCTGCGTCTGGATGAGACTGAGCACGGCCCAGACGCCGAAGACCACAATGGCGATCGTCGCAATCGCAATGCGCGAGATATGCGTGCCCATCACGAACACTGCGGCAGGTTGGGGTGGGTGGCGCAGATATCGCGACCGACATGCGTCGCCCTGTGGGTGGTCGGAGGATTTTTCGGCGCGCCGCCCTGTTGCGCGAAGGCCGGTGCGGCGCACATCAAAGTGGCGGCGATGGCCGCTGCCAAAAGCCTGTTCGCGATCATGAGGCGCCCCCAAAGCTTACCCGGCTTTACGATATGAGCCGCGCGCACGCGGCGCAAGATTGCGCCCGAAGCGACGCGTTCGGAATCCAGCTATTCCGCGGGATTTCTGCGCGGGCCCCAATCAGATTTTCTGATCGTACTCTCCCACGTCCGGATGTTTGGCGAGCCGCGCGTCGATATCCCGGAACATCGCGCGCATGTTCGCTTCCGCGGCCGGGCTTTCCACCACCACCACCAGCGACGGCTTGTTCGACGACGCGCGCACAAGCCCCCAGGTGCCGTCTTCCAGCACCACGCGAACGCCGTTGACTGTTATCAGCCGCGCAATCGTCTGGCCGAGAATCTTTTCGCCGCGCGCTTTGAGACCGCCATATTCCTTCACCAGCGCATCGACCACGGCATATTTGCGGTCGTCGGCGCAATAAGGCGCCATGGTGGGCGAGCCCCAGGTTTTCGGCAGACCGTCGACCAGCTCCGACATTTTACGTCCGCCTGCCCGATCCAGCATCTCGAGGATCGCCACGGCCGACACGATGCCGTCGTCATAGCCGCGGCCGATGGGCGGATTGAAGAAATAATGCCCGCTCTTTTCGAAGCCGGCCAGCGCGCCCAGCTCCGCCGTGCGGCGCTTGATATAGGAGTGACCCGTTTTCCAGTAGTCCGTTGTGACGCCGTTCTTCTTCAGCACGGGATCGGTTTCGAACAATCCCGTCGATTTCACATCGACCACGAATTTCGCGTTCGCATGCCGCGCCGACAGATCGCGCGCAATCAGTACGCCGATCTTGTCGGCGAAGATTTCATGGCCCCGGTCATCGACCACGCCGCAGCGGTCGCCGTCGCCGTCGAAGCCCAGGCAGATATCGGCGTTGTGCGCGCGCACCGCATCGGCCATGGCATGCAGCATGTGCATGTCTTCCGGATTGGGGTTGTAGCGGGGGAAGGTGTAATCGAGCTCGGCGTCGAGCGGGATCACATCCGCGCCGATGCGCCGCAACGCGTCCGGCGCGAACGCGCCCGCCGTGCCGTTGCCGCAGGCCGCCACCACTTTGATCGGCCGCGACAGTTTGTGCCCGCGCGCCACGTCGTCGAGATAACGCGCGCGCATGTCGGTGACATGCGCATAGGAGCCGCCGCCACGCGGCTTGCCCTCGCCGTTCAGCACGATGGCCTTCAGGCGATTCATGTCGTCCGGTCCGAAAGTGAGCGGGCGTTGCGCGCCCATCTTCACCCCCGTCCAGCCGTTCTCGTTGTGGCTGGCCGTCACCATCGCCACGGCCGGCACGTCGAGCGCGAATTGCGCGAAATAGGAAATGGGCGTCGTCGCCATGCCGATATCGATCACGTCGCAGCCCGCGCGCATCAGCCCGAGCGCTAGCGCCTGCTTGATCGACAGGGAATAGGAGCGGTAATCGTGGCCGGTGACGATTTTGGGCGTCACACCCAGCTCGTGCAGATAAGTGCCGAGGCCCAGGCCCAGCGCTTCGACGCCGATCAGATTGATCTCCGAACCGAACAGCCAGCGCGCGTCATATTCCCGAAAGCCGTTCGCGGTGACGAGCGGTTCGGTTTCGAATTCATAGCTGTTCGGCTTCAGATCGCTACGCGGCTTCATGGGGAACTCACTGGGATCTCCGCGCCACCATTGCCGTGTCGCGCAGCCAAGCGCAACGCGCGTGGGCCCGCCCCGCGGGCCGCTTCAAGACTGGTTGGCCAATCCCCATATGTGATACGATGGCAATCACATTTCCCAGGTGTTGAATGCCCGGCGAACCGACCAACCTCAATGCCGCCGACCGAACCGCCAGCTCGCGGCTGGCGGCCACCCTTGGCCTGCCTGCTTTCGATCCGGGCTGGGTGTGGCTGGCGGGCGCGGGACCGGGCGATCCGGGGTTGATCACCATGCTGGGCCTGCACGCCATCGCCGAAGCCGATGTCATTCTCTATGACGCGCTCGCCAACGACGCGCTGCTCACGCTGGCGCGACCGGGCGCCGAACTTGTTTACGCCGGCAAGCGACGCGGCAAGCCGTCCTCCAAACAGACCGACATTTCGCGCACGCTCGTCTCGCTTGCGCGCAAGGGCAAGCGCGTGCTGCGGCTCAAAGGCGGCGATCCGTTCGTGTTCGGGCGCGGCGCGGAAGAGGCGCTGGAGCTGGCGCGTGCCGGAATTCCATTCCGCATCGTGCCGGGCGTGACGGCCGGTATCGGCGGGCTTGCCTATGCGGGCATTCCCGTCACCCATCGCGACACCAATCACGCCGTCACCTTCATCACCGGACACGGCATCGACGGCAAGCTGCCCGCGCTCGACTGGTCCGCGATCTCCAGAGGCTCGCCCACCATCGTGATTTATATGGCGCTCGCTCATGCCGACGAGCTGGCCGCGAAACTGATGGACGCGGGCCGCGATCGCGGCGAACCGGCCGCCATCGTCAGCGACGCGACGCACGGCGAGCAGGCCGTGCGCGTGACGACGCTGGAACATCTGGGCCGCGAGGCGCGCGCCAGCCGTGCGCCGGCCATTCTCGTGATCGGCGAGAATGTGCGCCTGCGTGCAGGCCTCGACTGGCTGGGTGCGCTCCATGAGGGTCGCAAGCTCGACCCCGATCCGCTGGGCCGCCCCGACATCAAAGACGCCGGATAAACGCGAAAAAAATTTCGCCCTGCTCGGGCAGAAATTTGCCAATGATTTCAATGGGGCTCGCGCGCCGAGCAGGGCCTGCTCCGGCCCTGCTAAAACCGTGACAAATGTCCGACGTTTCGACCGGAGCGCGGGCATCTTGCCCGCCTTCCCCGAAGCGAAGCTTCGCGCAGGCAGGCGTGCACAACACGTGAAAGTTGGAAAGAAGCGGGCAGGATGCCCGCGCTCCGTTGCGCGTACGGCGCGCTCGCCTGCCAGCAGGCGAATTAGCAGGCGACGTTTCTGCAACAGTGTTGTCTTCATGCTCTCTTCGATTCTTCGCGCAACGATGCGTCATCGATTCAATAGCGATGACGCGCGCGGAATCAATGCCGAAAAAATCGCGCAATCGAAAATAGTTGGAACGTTGTTCGCACAAGCGTGGAAATTCTCAAAACGGCAGCAGCACTTAGCGGACATGCGATTTAATTTCGCGAGCGACGAGGAGATTCGGTATGCTGGGTACGCGGTGTGACGGGTGTTACGTCAGGCAACTTTCGCAACGACGTTTCAGAGAAATTTACTCTGTAAATCCGAAATTGTGGGGATTGTGATGAAGCTGTCGATCTTTGTTCTTTGTGCGGTGGTTGCGATCGGCAATGCGGGCGCGCTGGCGAACAGGTGGCAGCCGTCTCCGGGACATATACAACTGCCGATATGGCCGGGAGCGGCGCCCGATGCGCAGCCGGTTCCGGGGCAGGAAACCGAAGGGCAGACCAAGGAGGCGGTTGGCGGCAAACCATGGCTGTGGGTCACCAACGTGACCCAGCCCACGATGACGATCTATACGCCAAAGGGGAAGAACACGGGGGCTGCCGTCGTGGTGTTTCCCGGCGGCGGCTTCCAGGTGCTGGCCATCGACCTCGAAGGCACCGAAATCTGCGACTGGCTGACATCCAGGGGCGTCACTTGCATATTGTCGAAGTATCGCGTCCC
The DNA here is from genome assembly GCA_050010235.1 of Rhizomicrobium sp. GTDB lineage: Bacteria > Pseudomonadota > Alphaproteobacteria > Micropepsales > Micropepsaceae > Rhizomicrobium. The sequence continues at coordinate 4,633 of JBEKLK010000059.1, read as the reverse complement.
GAGCGAACCCTATGACTGGCGATGCGATTGCCGCCCGCACGATCGCATGACATCGACGCCGTCGTTGGAGGATGCGCAAAGAACGATCGGCTTGGTGCGCCTTCATGCCGGGGAATGGCACATCGATCCGCATAAGATCGGCGTGATTGGGTTTTCGGCGGGCGGATATCTGGTGGCGGAGATCAGCACGAAATTCGCGCGCCGCTTATATCCGGCCATCGACGATGCCGACAAGGAAAGTGCGCGCCCGGATTTTGCGATAGCCGTCTATCCGGGGCATCTCGCGACCGACAATGATACGCTGAATCCGAACGTTCCCGTCTCCGGCGAAACGCCGCCTACGTTTTTGCTGCAGGCAGAAGACGACAACGTGGATGGTGTGGACCAATCGCTGGTTTACTACGCTGCACTGAAAAAGGCCGGCGTACCTGTGGAGATGCATCTTTACGCACACGGTGGGCACGCGTTCGGCTTGCGGCGGACGCAGTTTCCGATTTCCGACTGGCCCCGGCTGGTCGAGACATGGCTCGGAACGATCGGGATGATTTCGGAGTAGCAGCCGGGGACATTTCCCTTTAAAAGATTCTGTCGCGCAACTTTGCAAACTGGGTCTGGTCGAACTCAAGCCGTAGAGCGCGATCCTGTGACGTGAGCAGCGATTAAGGCGACGGGAGTTTGCCGACATATTTCGGAAGCCAACATGACCTCCGCACCCATCGTGTTCTTCGATATCGCCGGTCCGGATGCGGCCAAATTGAAGGCGTTCTATGCCGGCAATTTCGGCTGGGACATCGACGCCGCGAACGGGGTGAAGACGCCCGGGCTCGACGGCGCGCTCCGCCAGGATCCGCCCGAAAAAATCCTCTATATCGGCGTGCCCGATCTCGACGCCGCGATGAGGAAAGTGACGGAAAGCGGCGGCGAAATCATCTCGCCCAAAATTCCCATCCCCACCGGCACCTTCGTGCTGTTCAAGGACCCCGCCGGCAATCGCATGGGTTTGGTGCAACTGAAGCCGTAGACGCAACCCGACGAAGTGGCCAACGAGTGCGACGACAGTAGCTACCGTCACCGCATTTCATCAGATCAGTGCTCCTCACTGAAGCCGATGCTGCCTACCGCCCGTTGATCGGTTATTGCAAGCGGATCGACGGGCAAGTCACACGCCGTCGGCGCAGCGCCATCACGCAGAGGATGGATCGGGGCTTTCCGCAAGCCGGAGCGCGACGGCGCGGATCAGTGATGATGCATTCCGGTCGATCCCGCCGGCGGCAGATCGTAATCGGCAAGCGTTCCGTCGGACCACTTCCGCACGGGAATGAAGAACATGGTGAGCCGGCTGGACATTACGGCCCCCAGAACCGGAGATGCTTTCAGGTTTGCGCCCCACGCGCCCGGGTCTACGGGCGGCGAGAAAAACATCACATGCGGATGCCAGGGATGGCCGCCGTCGTCGGAGAGATATTGCTGTTTCGACATCATATAGGACATGGCGCCGCTCGCAGGCGTCATGTTCGCCGCGGCCGAGGTTTTCGAGCGCCGGGCGATCTCGTCCCGCGAAACGCCCGAGAGCGCCCATTCGGCACGTTCCATGATCATGGGCAATACGGTGCGCACGGCCGCTTCATTCATGCAGATGGGCCCGCGCATTTTCTGATTCCAGAATTCCGAATCGTCGAAGGTCTTGTCCCAGGAGCGTTCGACGAGACACGTGAACTGGTTCGTGCCCTTTGCCGCGGTCTCGAAACCATGCGCGCCGAGCACCAGCACGGCCGCATCATCCGAAATGGAAGGCGGCGCGGCGCTGCGCGCCAGCGCGATCTCTTCCGACCGGTCCATCATGTACTGGGCGCGCGGCGCCATGGCGGGATATTGCGCAGGTGCCGCCTGTGCCGTCGCCGCTTGCGCGGCGCTCAGCAGCACGAAAAGGCCGCACGCCCCACCGATCCGATTGCCGTTGCCCATCATCGACCTCCCCTTCAACACTTCACCAATTGGTAAAGTGTATCGGCGGGCTTTGTCAACCGGCGCGATGCCAGGCGCGCCCGCAGAAAAACCGGCCGTCACGTTATCGTGATGACCTTCACGGACCGGACGCGTTCTTGCGGACCAACCGCCCCTTCAATTCCCCCATGATCTTCTTCCGCTCCTCCCCGCTCATCGAACCCCATCTGGCGATCTCGTCGAGCGAGCGGCCGCCGCCGGGATCGGTTGGGGCGATCGATATCGAGGATGCGGGATAACGCTGGGCCGGCGCGTTAGGAGAAACAATCGGAAATTCTGGCAATTTCTGCCCGCAAAGACTATGTTATATTTATAGGGACCCTGGAGCATGCATGAGCAAGATTGTCTTTACCTCGCTGGACGGTGCGAACCGGTCGAAGACCCGAATCAAGACCAAACGGGTTAAAGGCGCCGATGGGAAGATCGTTGCAATCAGCGTTCTCAATGGCGATGGGGCCAGCTTTGCTGCCGATCTCACGCACGTTTTTCGGAAAAATGTGAGGAAGGCCCGGCGCGCAAACAAATCCTTCCGCCGTACGCCGAATGCCGCCACCGCAAAAACCTGACAAGCCCGTATTCTGGATCGTCGCCGGACCCAACGGCTCCGGAAGCACTGAATCGCATACACGCGTGGCTCAAGGCTTCGATCAAGGCGCACCAGACCATCGGGGTAGAAACCGTCCTGTCCACGCCAAAATACCGAAGGCTTGTGCGTCTGGCGCAATCCTTTGGTTTCGAAATCCGGCTTCTTTACGTGTTACTCGATTCCGCCGATATGAACGTCGAGCGCGTCAGGTTGCGCGTACTAATGGGCGGGCATTCCGTCGCGGAAGACAAGATTCGCTCCAGACGCGAGCGCTCGTTTGCGCAATTGCCCTGGTTCTTGAATCAAGCCGATACCGCGCTGATCTACGACAATTCGGGTTCTACGCCGAAACTGATCGGCCGCAAGAAGAACGACGTGACGGAGATCGATCCCGCGGCACCACCGCCGATCAAAGAGGCTATCGCGCGCCTGAAGGCCGGGAATTATTGAGGCTTTGCGTATCGATCGAGGCGCCCCTTCAACTCCCCCATGATCCTTTTCCGCTCCTCCCCGCTCATCGACCCCCATCTTGCGATCTCGTCGAGCGAACGGCCGCAGCCCGTGCAGAGGCCGCTCGCGGGATCGAGGACGCAGACCTTGATGCAGGGAGTCTCGATCACCGTCCGCTGGGCAATTTGTTGAAGGGCACGTCCTTGTCGACGCGCACATCCTGCGGCAGTCCCAGCACGCGCTCGGCGATGATGTTGCGCAGGATTTCGTCCGTGCCGCCGGCGATCCGCAGGCCCGGCGCGGACATCCACCCCATCTGGAACAGGCCGTGCATGGGCGCGTCCTCGCCTTTCAGCGCGCCTGCTTCGCTTTCCAGCTCCATCGCGAAGGCCGACAGATCCTGCAGCTTCGACGCGACGACGACCTTGGCGATCGACGCTTCCGGCCCCGGCTGCTGGCCGCGCGACAAGGCGGTCATGGTGCGCAGCGTCGTGTATTTGAGGCCGGCGGTGCGCACATACCAGTCCGCGATGCGCTCGCGCACGGCCGCGTTCTTGATGGCGGGCCCGTCTTCCAGCTCCAGCGTGCGCGCCAGCGACAGGAGTTCGTTCACATCGATGCCGCCGCCGGTGCCGCCGCCCACCGCGAGACGCTCATGCATGAGCGTGGTGAGCGCGACCGTCCAGCCCTGCCCCACCGCGCCCAGCCGCTGCGAATCCGGAATCTTCACGTCGGTGAAGAACACTTCGTTGAAATTCGACTGGCCGGACGCCTGCTTGATCGGGCGCACGTCCACACCGGGCGATTTCATCGACAGATAGAACATCGTCAGGCCCTTGTGCTTCTGCGCATTGGGATCGGTGCGCGTGAGCACGATGCCGTAATCGGAATAATGCGCGCCGGACGTCCAGATCTTCTGGCCGTTGACGATCCAGTCTTCGCCCTGCTTCTCCGCGCGGGTGCGCAGGCCCGCCACATCGGAGCCGCCCGCGGGTTCGGAAAAAAGCTGGCACCAGATTTCGTCGCCGGTGAGCGCGGGCTTCACATAGCGCCCCACGCTTTCCTTCGAGCCATAGGCCATCAAAGTGGGGATGCACATGCCCAGCCCGATCGCGAAAGCGCCGCCGGCCGCGACATCGTATTTCGCTTCTTCCTGGTTGAAGATGACCTGCTGGATGGGGCTGCCGCCCAGGCCGCCCACTTCCTTGGGCCACGGGATGCGCGCATAGCCCTTGGCGGCTTTCTTCGCCTGCCACGCTTTGGCCGCGCGCATCGAATCGCGATCCTCTTCCACTTCCATCTCGTCTTTGCCTTCGGACCTGGCGCGCAATTTGGCGTTCGCGTCGAGCCACGCGCGCACTTCGGTGCGGAATTTTGCCTCTTCGGCGGTGTCTTCGAAATCCATGGATTTTTCTCCGGTTCGTATTTTCTGAAATGGCGTGGGAACGCGCGTTACGCCGCGTTGCTCAATTCGAGTTGGGTGACGAGCTTCTCTTTCCAGGCGCGCTGGGGACCGAGCGACAGGCCCAGCTCGCGCGAGCGCTTGTAGAAGAGATGGCAATCGACTTCCCAGGTGAAGCCCACGCCGCCATG
>JBEKLK010000058.1:0-12783 GCA_050010235.1 Rhizomicrobium sp. | reverse complement strand
CGGGCCAATTGCGCTTCCTTGCGCCACGTTTCGACGATGCCCTGTTTTTCCCGCACGCGCCCGGCAAACCGGCCGGTCGAAAGAGAACTCCAGCCGTCGGGCAGATGAATTCGCGTGACACCGGGAGCGGATTCGATCGTCGCCGGCCACGCCGCGTCCACCGCGAGAATGGGTCGGGGATACCATCCCGTGCCGTCGGCACCGAACGCCACCTTGTCGGTCACGACGAATTCGAAGCTGGGCGACACGTCTTCGGCGTCGAATTCGAGCGTGATGCGCGCGCCTTTGTGCTTGGCGGTTTTGTAACGGACGGCCGCGAGGACAATGCCGCGCTTCTCGCCGGGAAGATTCAACTGGCTGTCGGCGCGTGGTCCTGCGTCGATCCGATCGAAGCGCATGAACTCGGCATGGTCGTTGAGCGGCGTGAGATCATGTCCCAGCCTCAGCGTGGGACCGGACGAGACGTCCGAATCGAGCTGCAACTCTTCGCGGCCGTGCACGCGTGCGGTTTTGTTCTTGAAATCGGGATAGACATCGACATCGAGCCTGACCAGGGACCAGCCCGTGCCGTCATCGCCCGGTTCGGCCGCGGCCGAACCGCCCGCCATTGTGGCAAAAATCGCGAAAGCGGCGGCCGCGTCGAAGAGATGGCTGCGCATGCGTTCCTGCCTCGTCGGGGGCCAACTTTGCCGTAACGCTAGCGTTTCCGAGGCCACGCGGTCTTGAACGGATTTCACTAGTTTGGAATTCCACTAGGCCGGTAAGCCAAGCCACCCGAAAATGCGGCGGTTACAGCGTCCGATGTTCGGGGAGGACCGCGCGAACCAATGTCAATCCTCCAGAGGCCTTTGACGGATCCGTTTGAGCGCGGAGTGTTTTTTCTTCTTGTCCTGAATGCGTTTTTTGCTCGCGCGCGAGGGTCTTGTGGGGCGGCGCGGGATGGGAGGAGTGGCGGCCTGCGCGATCAGTTCGATGAGACGCGCGCGCACATCGGCGCGGTTTCGCTCCTGGGTACGCAAGCGCCGGCCATCGAGCACCAACACACCGTCTTTGGTGAGACGCCGGCCGGCGAGCTTGATCAGTCTTTCACACACGTCCTGCGGCAATGATGGGGAATGCGCGACGTCGAAACGCAACTCCACGGCGGTCGCGACCTTGTTGACGTTTTGCCCCCCCGGCCCGGAAGCATGGACAAAGCGCTCTTCGATTTCGCTGTCGTCGATGGCGATGCGCGGAGTGATCTGGATTTTGGGCATGGGGCGCTCAGTGTTGGCATGTGGGACAATAGAACGTGGAGCGTCCGGCCTGCACGATGCGGCGCACGATTCCCTTGCAGGATTTTCGCGAACAAGGCTCGCCTTCGCGATCGTAAACGGCAAAACGGTGCTGGAATTCGCCCAGCGCGCCGTCCGCGCCCGCATAGTCGCGCAGGCTCGAACCGCCAGCCTTGATCGCATCGGCCAGCACGGCCTTGATGTCGCGCAGGAGCGCAGGCGTCCGTTTTCCCGGGATGGTCGAAGCGGAGCGCTTCGGCGAAATGCCGGCGCGGAACAGCGCCTCGCACACATAGATGTTGCCGAGACCCGCGACCACGCGCTGGTCGAGCAAGGCGGATTTGATTGGTGTGCGCTTATCCTTGAGGACACGGTCGAGGTAGGCGGCATCGAACCCCTTCGATAGTGGTTCGATGCCAAGGCCTTTGAACAGCTTGTTCTCATCGAGTTTCGCCGTGTCGACCAGGGTCATCAGCCCGAAGCGGCGATGATCGGTGAACACGATGCGCGCGGGTGCGTCGGTCTCCATCACGACATGGTCGTGTTTGCCCTGGCCGGCATTCGCGGGCGCCTGCTCATAGACATATTGTCCGAGCTTGCGCTCCTTGCCTTCGGCGTAAACGCTCATCCGTCCCGACATGCCGAGATGGACCACCAGCGTTTCGCCGCCGTCGAGATCGGCCAACAGGTATTTCGCGCGCCGCCGCAGCCTTTCGATTTTTCGCCCGGAGAGGCGTTTGGCGAAGTGCGGCGGAAACGGCGACCTCAGATCGCCGCGCCGCGTCACCACCGTCGTGAATCGATGGCCTTCCATGGCGGGGACGAGGCCCATCTTTACCGTTTCGACTTCGGGCAATTCGGGCATGGCGATCCGGTTCGGCGGGAGGGCAGGCTGCGCCATGCTGACCATAGAAGGCGGTGCAATCGCAAGCTATTGTGCACGCCATGACCGACGCCCCGAGATCGACCGCCAGCTTCGGCTTCCGCGACGTGCCCGAGACCGAAAAGGAAAGTCTCGTGCGGCAGGTGTTTTCGTCCGTCGCGCACCGCTACGACATGATGAACGACCTGATGTCGGGGGGAGTGCACCGCTTCTGGAAGGATGCGATGGTCGAATGGCTCAATCCCCAGCCGGGAATGAAAGTGCTCGATGTGGCGGGCGGCACGGGCGATATCGCATTTCGCATTGCAGACGCGGCCCGCGCCCATGGCGGCGAGGCCGAGATCGTCGTCTGCGACATCAATGCGGAGATGCTGGGCGAGGGCGTCGCGCGCGCGCAAGCCGCGAGCGAGTCGGCGATTCGCTGGACTTGCGGCGATGCGGAGCGGCTTCCCGTTCCCGATTCCTGCATGGACGCCTATACGATCGCGTTCGGCATCCGCAATGTCACCCATGTCGACGCCGCCTTGCGCGAGGCGCGGCGGGTTCTCAAGCCCGGTGGACGATTCCTGTGCCTCGAATTTTCGCGGGTGGAAGCGCCGGGCCTCGATGCCCTGTATGAACGCTATTCGTTCAGTGTTCTGCCGCGGCTGGGCGAGATGGTGGCGAAGGACGGCGAGGCCTATCGCTACCTCGCGGAAAGCATCCGGAAATTTCCGCCGCAGGCGGCCTTCGCCAAGATGATCGAACGCGCAGGCCTGTCGCGCGTAAAAGTGCGCAATCTGACCGGCGGGATCGCCGCGATGCATTCGGCATGGCGGATCTAGCGATGTTCAGATCCGTCCGCGACACGAGACGCCTGCTGCACGCGGCCCGGGTGCTGGCGCGTCACGATGCGCTGGTGCCGCGGGAATATGCCGAGCGCGCGCCGTTTCCGCTGAAGGTCGCGCAGTTCTTCTTTGGCGGCCCGCGCAAGGCGGACCTCGCTGTGCCGCCGGGCGTCCGGCTTGCACTGGCGCTGGAGAGTTTGGGCCCCGCCTATATCAAGCTCGGGCAAATGCTGGCGACGCGTCCCGATCTGATCGGCGACGAAATCGCGGGCGCGCTCGAATGCCTCCAGGATCGTTTGCCGCCGTTTCCCGAGGACGTGGCGAAGGCGGCCATCGAAACGGAACTGGGTCGTCCGCTGGACGAAATGTTCTCGATCTTCGGCGAGCCCGTTGCCGCTGCGTCGATCGCGCAGGTTCATCTGGCCGTGACCGCGGAAGAGGAACCGCGCCGCGTTGCGGTCAAGGTGCTGCGTCCCGGCATTGAGATCGAATTCGCCCGCGACCTGTCCGCTTTTGCGTTCGCAGCGCGGATGGCGGAGCGGTTCTCCGCCGAAGCGCGGCGGCTGCGCATGATCGCGTTGGTCGACACGCTTGCAGCGTCCGTGGCGCTCGAGCTCGATCTCAGGATGGAGGCCGCCGCCGCGTCCGAACTGGCCGAGCTGACGGCCTCCGATCGGGATTTCCGTGTGCCGGCCGTCGATTGGCCGTGCACCGCGGGCCGCGTCCTCACGACGGAATGGATCGACGGCACGCCGGTCCGCGATCCGGCAGCGCTCCAGGCCGCAGGCCACGATCCCAGGCGCGTCGCCGTGCTGGTCATCCGCAGCTTCCTCACCCAGGCGCTGCGCGACGGATTTTTTCACGCCGACATGCATCAGGGAAATCTGTTCGTCGATGCGGAAGGCCGGCTGGTCGCGGTCGATTTCGGAATTATGGGCCGGCTCGATCCCGCCATGCGCCGCTTCATGGCGGAGACGCTGGGCGGCTTTCTCGCGCGCGATTACATGCGCGTGGCCAAAGTGCATTACGACGCAGGCTTCGTGCCGCATACGCATGCCATCGAAACCTTCGCCCAGGCATTGCGCGCGATCGGCGAGCCGATTTTCGGCCGTGCTGCGCCCGACGTCTCGATGGCGAAGTTGCTTCAGCAATTGTTCGACACCACGCGCCGTTTCGACATGGAGCTGCAGCCGCAGCTCGTTCTTCTGCAAAAGACGATGGTGGTGGTGGAGGGCGTCGCCCGCAGTCTCGATCCGGAGTTCGACATCTGGGAGGCGTCGCGTCCCGTGGTCGAGCGCTGGATGATCGAGAATATGGGGCCCGAAGCGCGATTGCGCGACGCGGCGGACGGCATGAACGCGATCGGCAGGCTGGCGCGCGAATTGCCCACGATCCTGCGCAACGCGGAACTCGTGTCCGCGATGCTGGCCGAAGGCGGATTGCGGCTTCATCCCGATACGGCGCGTCAGATCGCCGAAGCGCAACTCACGCGCACGCGCCATGTGCGCATTGCGATCTGGATTGCGGCAGGTGCGTTAGGCGTGCTTGCGATCGGGCTGCTGTAGCGTCTTTGCGACGGCGGCGTCGGTGATCTTCACATGGCCCGCGTCGCAGGACTTCGAGCCCTGCGCGTTCACGACATAGACGTCGAGATTGACCGTGTGATCTTCGATGTCGGGAACGGTGGGAATGCGAACGCGCACCGCGCCGTAAGCGACCTGCGCATCCGTCGCGAGCACCTTCTTGTAGCCGGGCGCTGTTTCGCCGGGGACGGCGGAAATCGTCAGCACCACGCGCACATCGGAATCGGGCTTGCTCTTGGTGAGCGCGTCGCAGGCAATCGAAATGCGATCGCCCGGCGTGACCCGTGGAACGATCTCGACATCCGCATCGGCGGGAAGCGTCGACGCGATCGTGCTCGACGATGGAGCCTTCGAACCGTCCGCAAATGCAGGACCCGCCGCCGCGAGCGCGGCCAATCCGGCAAAACCGATAAGCAGAATGCGCATCCTGTGAGCTCTCCCTCCGCCGAGGCGGTTCCTCAGAGCCGAGTCTAGTTTACCTGCCTATCGCGCCCTTCCCAATAGGGTTTGCGCAATTCTCTCCTTAATACCTTACCGGTCGGGTTACGGGGCAGGGTGTCCAGGAAGTCGACCGATTTGGGCAGTTTGTAGCCGGCGATCCGCTCCCGGGCGTAGGCAATGATCTCCGCCGCGGTGGCCGTCTGGCCCGGCTTTTTGACGACGCAGGCTTTGACGGCCTCGCCCCAGCGCTCGTCCGGCACGCCGATCACGGCCACGTCGGCCACGGCCGGATGGCCGAAAATCGCGTTCTCGACCTCGGCCGGATAGACGTTTTCACCCCCCGAAACGATCATGTCTTTCACGCGATCGTGAATGTAGAGGTATCCGTCCGAGTCGAAGTAGCCCGCGTCGCCCGTGAAGAACCAGCCCGACACAATGGATTTGGCCGTGGCGTCGGCCTTGTTCCAATAGCCCTTCATCACATTCGCGGCCTTGATCTGGATTTCGCCCACGTCGCCGGCCGGCAGCGTCCGTCCCTGGCCGTCCACCACGCGCACCTCATGGCCGGGCGCGGGCTTGCCGCAGGACCTGAGCTTGCCGCGCGCCGGATCGTGGTCCGCCGGCGACAGGAACGTGCCGCCGCCGGTCGTTTCGGTAAGCCCGTAGAGCTGCACGAATTCGCAGCCCATCAGGTTCTTGGCCGTGAGCAGCACCTCATCCGAGATCGGCGAAGCGCCATAGCTGATCATCTTGAGAGTGGAAAAATTCACCTGCTTCGCATTGGGCTGCTGGGTGAGGAACAGGATCACGGCAGGCACGAGAAACGCCTGGGTGACATGCTTGGTTTCGATCAGCCGCAGAATCTTCTGCGGATCGATATCGCCCAGCACGATGCCTTTCGCGCCCGTGGCCAGGCTGAACAAGCCGATATTCACGCCGGCAACATGGAAGAACGGCATCGCGATCAGGACGACATCGTCCGGCGTGTAATCGGCCACTTTCATATCTTCCGCCGCCTGTAGCATCGCGAGATAGTTGCGGCTGGTGAGTTGCACGCCTTTCGGATGGCCGGTCGTGCCGGAGGTGTAGAGCTGGATCACGTCGTCGTCGGCGCCCACGGGCAGCAGGGGATCTTTGGCCGGCTGTGCGTCGCGCCAGGTTTCGTAGGACGGCCAGCTTGGATGTCCGCCGTCCATCGCGACAACGGTTTTGAGCCCGGGACATTCGGGCAGCACCTTTTCCATCGCGGCGTAGAATTCTTCGCCCACGAATACGATCCCGCATCCGGCGTCGTTGAGCACATAGGCGATCTCGGGCACCGCCAGACGCCAATTCACCCCCACCACCACGCCGCGGGCCTTGAAGCTGCCCAGCAGCACTTCGAAATAGCGGTCGATATTCTTGCCCAGATAGCCGACGCGCGCGCCCGGCTTGAGCCCCAGTACGAGCAATCCCTGCGCCACGCGGTTCGCATGCGCATCGATCTCGCGGAAGGTGGAGATGCGCCCGTCAAAATCGAGCGCCACGGCATCGGGCCGATCGGCGGCATGGATGCGCGAAATGTCGGCGACGGATTTCAGCCGCGAATAGTCCAGCATGGGCAAGCTCCCGGGCGGTCTTTTGAGGCCAGTCTTTTGAGGCAGTCTAGCGGGTTGGGCGGAGCAGACAAATGGGGCCGCAGGTGGGGATTTTGGATGATCGCCCGGTCCCGAAGTGGCGGACAATCCGGAAAGCGACACATCCGGAATTGCATTCGCTCATTCGCGCGCGCTACGTCGCTACAGCGAATCTTCACACCGCGTTCATCGCGATGGACGAACTCTTAACGGTCCGGCGACACGCAAGGATTTGTTCGCGTGTTCCTGCGCACGCAATTTTTTCGATCGAAACATTTTCCGCACGCCGCGAGGCGCAGATACGGCTAACGGCGAATTAACCAACTTGCGTCACTGATAAGTACGGTGTTCCCGCCATTGGCCGTCGCATGCACAGAACATTGTTGCTTCCATGCGCCGGGAAATCCTCCCGCTATCCGGGCGTACGCCCCAAATGGATGCTGACTCTTCCCGACGGGGAACTCGCTTTGGCGCGCGCTGCAGCCAGCCTGTCGCGCGACTCTTATGACCGCACCGTCGTCGCCGTACGCGCCGAGCACGAAGACAAATATCAGACAACCGCGTTGTTGCAGCGCGTCTTCGGCCAGGACGTCCAGGTGCTCGTCTTGCCGCGGGACACGCGCGGGCCGGCCGAGACCGTCGCCGAAATGATCCGTCTCGCCGACGTCGCGGGCTCCTTCGTTGTCAAGGATGCCGACAGCTTCTTCGATCCCGCTCCTCTGCCGCGGGGAAGTTTTGTGGCGCTGAGCGACGTTCGCGCCGCGCCGCACATGACCAATGTCGGCGCAAAAAGCTTTGCGGTCATCAACGAAAACAATCTCATCGTCGAGATGGTCGAGAAAAGCCTGATCTCGAATTATGTGAGCGTCGGGCTTTATGGCTTCGAGGACGCAGCCACCTATCTGGATTTGTTCGGCGGGCTCGCAGCCGAACCCGGCGTGGGCGAATTGTTCGTCTCCCATGTGATGAACCGGGCCATCGCGGGCGGCATGCCCGTCGCGCCGCTGCTCGTGACGGGCCTGATCGATGTGGGAACCCTGGAGGATTGGCGCAGGCATGTCCGCGCCCGCGGCACTGTCGTGACCGATCTGGACGGCGTCGTGTTTGAAAATCACAGCCGCTATTTTCCGCCGTTCTGGAGCGACGACGATATTCCGATCGCCGATAACGTCGCGGCCTTGCGGCTTTGGCAGGAGCAGGGCGCGCAGCTTGTCTTCATGACCGCGCGACCGGAATGCCACCGCCGCAAGACGGAATTGACATTGCAGCGGCTGGGCCTTGAACCCCATGCCCTGATCATGGATTGCCGCCATGGCCGCCGTTTCCTGATCAACGACCACGCGCCGTCCAATCCCTATCCCTCGGCCGTGGCCATCAGTACCGAGCGCAACAGCCCCGCATTGGCCGACTATATGAAAGACTGGCTGTGAGCGGTGCGGCGCGTCTGCGCGCGTCGCGCATCGCAGCCGCAGTCCCGGCCGACGCGCCGGCGCCGTCGCAACGCATCCTTGTCGGGCACTCCGGCGCCAGCGTCGTGCTGCACAATCAGGGTCTGAACAGCTTCGTCCGCAAAACGGCAGCCACTGCCGCGACCAGCGCGCGATTGCGGGCGCAGGCCGAAAAGCAGCATTCCCTGTGGATGCTGGGAATGCCGTTTCCACGGGTGCTGGCGCAAGGCCGTGACGGGTCCGATCGCGCCAGCTTCGACATGGAATATCTGCCGGGCCGCACTGTCGCCGGCGCCGTGCTGGACGGCGCCCCCTTTGACCATGATGCGCTCGCGCACGCGGTCGCGCGCATGATGTGGCTGTTCCGCGAATGCCGCGGCGCGGCGCTACCTGCAAGCCGATTTCACGACAAGATCGACGAGATCGTTTGCGCGCTCGTGGAGCGCGAAAGCAGCGGGGCGGAATTGAATGAGATTCATCGCTGCGCGGTGCGCCTGCGCGCCTGCGACTGGAGCGACATTCCCGAATCGCCCTGTCATGGGGATCTCACGCTCGAGAATATTCTGGTGGCGAACGAGCGGGGCATCGTCTTCATCGATTGCGACGATCCCTGGGTTTCGTCGTTCTGGCTCGATATGGGCAAGCTGTTCCAGGACCTGGACGGCCATTGGTGCATCCGCAGCCTCTACGATCCCGGCGCATCGCGGGTTCGGCGCACGAATGCGGTGCTGAAATTGAGCCGGCTTGCGGGCGATTTCCGCACGCTTGCGGCCGAGACCGACCCGGCGCTGCCGGCGCGCATGGCCCAGCTCGCAGCCCTCAATCTCTTTCGGGTGCTGCCATATGCGCGGGCGGAAGGGCTGCCGCGTTTCCTCTGCGCCCGCATCGATCGCATTCTGGGATAATGGCGATGCCGCAATTTGCTGACGCGATCGTGACGGGATTTGTGAAATCCCCTTCATTGCTGCGGCGAAGCCTGGCGCCTTTGCTTCAGTTGAAGCAGGAAGGCGTCCTGCGCAGCATTACCTGCGTCACCTGGGACGCCGAAGAGATCGACGCCCATGTCGCGCCGCTCGCCGACATTCCGGAAATTTCTCTTATGCGCGTTCCGCAGCCGGTCGTTCAAGGCACGGCCAACCAGCGCGGCGTCGCCTATCAAATACGAAATCTCGATGTGGCGTTGTCGCGGGTGCCGGGCGAGGACCCGCTCATCCTCAAACTGCGGCCCGATGTCGTCGTAGATGTGGATTTCCTGCGCGGCAAGATCGCCGATTTCGACAGGCTTTGCACGGTACCAGACGAGCAATCGCCGTTGGGTGTGAAAATGCCCAAGCCGATCCTGAACAGCAAAATCTGGATACCGTGGGCGGATTCCAACCAGCCGTTCTTCTATGAAGACGCCATGTTCCTGGCCAGAAAGAAGGACTTGCGCAAATTGGTGACGGCCCTGTCGCCCGACGATCTGGAGATATTGGCCGACCCGTTATGCGGGCAGTATGCGCATGTGGTCCGGTACGCGAGGATATTCCTTCCGCGATACGGGCTGTTCGCCAATTACCTGCGCAACTATCGGTATTTCCCCAACGACTTCGACTATCGCGTTCAACTCGTGCCGCACCTCCTGCAGGACGGCTTCTTCTGGCACGCCCTTGTTGCGCATGCGTGGATCCTGCACAGCCAATTTCACGTCGACGCCGGCCGGCAGGGCGAGATTTCGTTTTACGCGAACAACGTCAACCAGAATGCCGATTGGTCGAATCTCGAGACGTTGCGGAACGCGCCGCCCTACGACTATGTCGACAAGTGGCGCGAAGGCACGAAACCCGACCAGGCGATGTGGAACGTCAGACGCACCTATGGCCGCCTGACGGACGACGCCTGGCAAGCGGCGCTTTTTACGCGCGAGCTTCCGGATCTCCCCCAGGCCACTTTGAAGAAGCTTCTGGAAAACATTGCAGGCTGCCGCGACGGGCGGCTGAGAGGCATCGAGAGCGACTTTTATCGCGACACGGCCGCGCTATATGATCGGCTCTGGTGTGCACGGAACTCGAATTCCGTGCAAAGCGCCGCGTGATTTTTTTCGCCAACGCAACGACAAATAAGTGAGTGCGGGTGATTGTTTCTGATAGGTTGTTCGTCCAGATACCGATAAGATCAGTCCCAGGAGAAACATCATGCCCGACAAGATCAAACTCGCCGAACTCGACGACGAAATCGCGGCTGTTCGCGACAATCTGCGCGAGCTGACGGAGCAGGCTGCCGCACAGTCCGGCGCCGCCGACGAAGAATTCGCCGCCGAACGCATCGCGAAGCAAGAGGCGCTGCTCGCGACCTTGCTCAAGCAGCGGGAGGCGCTGGCGAAATAGAGCTGGCGTCGGACGGATGGCATGCGGAATTGGAAAGTTCGAGGAACACGAATCCCAATGCATCGAGTTCGCCGCGAGCAGACCTTCCTCGCGATGTCCGCATTCAAAAGACGTTGAGGAAGCGCAACAATACAAAAGCGTTCCACGATGCGTGCATCAGCATCCCGGGATAAAGGCTGCGGGATCTGTTTCTCGCATATCCTAAGCAAAGTCCCATCAGGAAATGGCTGGGAAAATTTATCGGCAGCAGATGCAGCACGCTGAAGAGCGCCGCCTGTATGATCCAGGCATCGCTGGAATCGAAGACTTCCTCGAGCGAAGATTGGATGACGCCGCGAAACGCCAGCTCCTCAAAAATGGCCGGCATGATGCTGACAAACAATAGCATTAGGCCGATGCCCCAGCCCGCTTTCCGGAACTCCGTCGAGGGGTCGATTGTCCGAATGCCAAAATGCTGTATGAGCGCAAAATAAAGGCTGATCGCCAAACCGCAGGCCAATGCGATGGCAATAAGTTCGAGCATCTGCGCCGGCGCAAGCCTCGGAATGCGTAGCAGGAGGAATGTGTTGCGGTAGCGCAAAATTAAAAATGTCAGGACGATAGCGGCATCGATGCCTGAGATAACAGCTTCCGGCATCGGCGATTTCACAAATCGATGCGTTATACCAAGCACCAAAGATGACGCGAGAAGCAGACCAAATAGCCAGATGACGATGCGGATCGCATTCCACTGTTCTGCAATATATTCCGAACGCGCAGGCACTGCGGCCGGAAGAATGAACGGCCCTCCACCGTCTGTTATCGAATGGCCGCAGGCGGGACAAAAAATCGCTTCAGCCGGCAGCGTTTTATGACAATTTTCGCAGCGGTCTGCCTGCGCGGACGCCGCATTATCGGGCATCGGCGTTGCGTAGCGCCAATGCGGCATGGATGCCCCTGAATAGGAACAGGACAACAATCACCTTAATATAAATTCCCTGTGCAATCGACGCCGGATCGATAATGGCGCTGGCGACATTTACCACCGCGTATATTGCGGCCGCGATCAGGATCGCGGCGAGCGGCGCGCGTCGCCCCCAGAACGCGAGAACCGCCATGGACAAAGCGAGGATCGCGTTCACCAGCAACACGTTCCACGGTTCCCACAGGAGGCGCTCGCGCAAAGCGGCGGCAGTGTATACCACGCCGTTGATCGGTATGAGTCTGTCCGTCGGGTTGAGGCCGCTGAGTCTATCGAGCACTTTAGCGGCCTGAGACCGGGTCAGAAAAAATTCGACAACGCCGAAGATCGCAAACAGCGCCGCCAACACCCAGATCGTCTGCGCGGCTTCCGTCAGCCGTTTCTGATGCGCATAGTTTTCTGCCGGCGGCATTTCCTGCCCACATTTGGGACAGAACCGGTCGTTCGGTTTCATCGTAACGCCGCAGTTGCCACAGGTCACCGGCTTCTTGCCGGTCGGCACCATAAGAATCCCATCGACTCTGAGCTCGACGAGGGGCGTAGTCCCGAACAGAGGTTTGACGATGATCTTGGCGGACCGGCCGCCGGAAAGTTCGAATTGCGCTTCACTCTTGCTGCGCAACGCCAAATCGTTCGCGACGACCGCCCCATTCGTCGTTAAGTCATGCACCCCGAACGGAGCGAGCGTCAGTTGCACGACTGTAGAATCGTCGACATCCCATATCAGTTTCATGCGGGCTCCCTTGTCTGGGTCTCTCTATAACAAAGATTCGCAAATAATCAGAATGATAAAGGTAAGGCTACGTGCGCGGTTTCTTCAGCGTCGCCACCCCTCGGAACGACGCGCCAGCACGGCCCGCGGCCTTCTAGCTATTGACAATACCGGCCCATCTTTTTGCATGATTGAGGCTGGGGTTGGGCGTGTCGTGGCGATGATCCGGACGATTTTTGGGGTTGCGTTGTTGCTGGCGCTTGCGGGGTGCAGTGAGCCGTCGCGTCCGACGGCCGAACAGCTTGCCTCGCTCAAGCCCGCGGATGCCCGTCTCGCCGCGCTCTATGCGCAAAGCTGCAAGGCCTGTCATGCCAATGCCAATTCCGGCGCTCCGCTGGTGCACGATCATGCAGCGTGGGATGCGCGCTGGGCGAAAGGCCTGCCCATGCTCGTCGATCATGCCATTGTCGGCTTCCAGGCCATGCCCGCGGGCGGGCAATGCGCAGCCTGCACGCCAAAAGATTATCAGGGCTTGATCCGGTTCATGGCTGACCATGAGGATTCCCAATGAAGATTTCACGGCGCGCAGCAATCGGCGCAGGCGCAGGTGCTGCCGTGATCGGCGCAGGCGCGT
The DNA here is from genome assembly GCA_050010235.1 of Rhizomicrobium sp. Classification (GTDB taxonomy): domain Bacteria; phylum Pseudomonadota; class Alphaproteobacteria; order Micropepsales; family Micropepsaceae; genus Rhizomicrobium. The sequence continues at coordinate 38 of JBEKLK010000058.1, read as the reverse complement.
TGGGTGTCGAATATGCGAACCGCGAAGCGCCGGAGCCG
>JBEKLK010000057.1:0-13395 GCA_050010235.1 Rhizomicrobium sp. | reverse complement strand
GCGGCGCCGAACGCGATTCCCGCCGCGATCGGCGGCAGCTCCTCGTGCCGGCCGGCCCGCGCCAGCCAGACGCTCGCCAAGACCAGCAGGATCGCGACCATCCCACCAGCCGCCACCCAGAATCTCAAAGCCTGAAAACGCGCCATATACCGGCCTACTCCGCGGGGTTCCGCCTGCCAAGGGAACATTCCGTCCGCCGAAAGCTTGCCAAAAGCCTTGACCTATACAGCTCACACGCCTATCTACCCGCCATCGGCTGGCACTCCCACGAGATGAGTGCTGCCATGCCGCGCCGCAAGGCCCGGCACATCGGATCAAGTATCTGAACCAATTGATGTTTTAAGGAGAGAACCCCATGAAGTTTCGTCCGTTAGGCGACCGCGTGGTCGTCCGCCGCGTCCAGGAAGATCACCCGAAGTGAAGGCCGGCGATTTCGTGCTGTTCGGCAAATGGTCCGGCACCGAAGTGAAGGTCGAAGGTCAGGAACTCCTGATCATGAAGGAGTCCGACATCATGGGCATCCTCGAAGGCCGCACCGCCTTGAAGAAAAAGGCGGCGTAAGAACGCCGCCTGCGAATAGCGAATGGTGAGTAGCGAGTAGGGATTCCCCCATTCGCTACTCGCCACTCGCCCCCAACAATTTCGATTACCAGGAGAACTTAGACATGGCAGCCAAAGAAGTTAAATTCGGCGCAGACGCGCGCGAGCGGATGCTCCGCGGCGTCGACATTCTCGCCGACGCAGTGAAGATCACCCTGGGCCCCAAGGGCCGCAACGTGGTGATCGAGAAGAGCTTCGGCGCCCCGCGCTCGACCAAGGACGGCGTGACGGTGGCGAAGGAGATCGAACTCCACGACAAATTCGAGAACATGGGCGCCCAGATGGTGCGCGAAGTGGCCTCGAAGACCAACGACGCAGCCGGTGACGGCACGACCACCGCGACCGTTCTGGCGCAGGCGATCGTCCGCGAAGGCTCGAAGATGGTCGCGGCCGGCATGAACCCGATGGATCTGAAGCGCGGCGTCGAGAAGGCGGTCGAAGCCGTCGTCGCCGACCTCAAGAAGCGCTCCAAGAAGGTGAAGTCCAACGACGAGATCCGCCAGGTCGGCACGATTTCGGCGAACGGCGACACCACCGTCGGCAAGATGATCGCCGAAGCGATGGCGAAAGTCGGCAATGAAGGCGTGATCACGGTTGAAGAAGCAAAGTCCCTCGACACGGAACTCGAAGTCGTCGAAGGCATGCAGTTCGACCGCGGCTACATCTCGCCCTACTTCGTCACCAATGCGGAGAAGATGGTTGCCGAGCTCGAAGAGCCCTACATCCTGATCCACGAGAAGAAGCTTGCTTCGCTGCAGCCGATGCTCCCGATCCTCGAAGCGATCGTTCAGGGCGGACGTCCGCTTCTGATCATTGCCGAGGAAGTCGAGGGTGAGGCTCTGGCCACGCTCGTCGTCAACAAGCTGCGCGGCGGCCTCAAGGTTGCGGCCGTGAAGGCGCCAGGCTTCGGCGATCGCCGCAAGGCCATGCTGGAAGACATCGCCATCGTCACCGGCGGTCAGGTCATCAGCGAAGACCTCGGCATCAAGCTCGAGAACGTGAAGCTCAACATGCTGGGCACCGCCAAGAAGGTGCGCATCACGAAGGACGACACGACCATCATCGACGGCTCCGGCAAGAAGGCCGACATCCAGGCGCGCGTCGCCCAGATCAAGGCGCAGGTCGAAGAGACGACGTCGGACTACGACAAGGAAAAGCTGCAGGAACGTCTGGCGAAGCTCGCCGGCGGCGTTGCGGTGATCCGTGTCGGCGGTGCGACGGAAGTCGAAGTGAAGGAAAAGAAGGATCGCGTCGATGACGCGCTCAACGCCACCAAGGCGGCCGTCGAAGAAGGCATCGTTCCGGGCGGCGGCACGGCGCTTCTCTATGCCACCAAGGCGCTTCACGGCCTGACGGGCGAAAACGACGACCAGACGCAGGGCATCGCGATCGTGCGGAAGGCCATCCAGGCCCCAATCCGCCAGATCGTGGAGAACGCCGGCGTCGAAGCCTCGATCATCGTGGGCAAGCTGCTCGAGCAGAAATCGGGCACCTATGGCTACGATGCGCAGGGCGAAGCGTTCTGCGACTTCATCGAGAAGGGTATCGTCGATCCGACGAAGGTGGTTCGTACCGCGCTGCAGAATGCGGCATCGGTTGCGGCGCTCCTGATCACGACCGAAGCGATGGTGGCCGATCGTCCGAAGCGCGAAGGCGGTGCCCCAGGCGGCATGCCCGGCGGCGGCATGGGCGGCGGCATGGGCGATATGGACTTTTAATTCGCCGGCGCGAAAGCGCCGACGGATTAACCCGGCGAAGCTCCGAAGGAGCCAAGCCGGGCGATCCAGCAAGCCTCAAATACACGGAAAGGCCCGGTGGCGACACCGGGCCTTTTTGTTTGAGTGCTGGAGGCAAGGTCTGGCAGATTGTTCGGCTAAACAGATTTAGGAGCCACCCATTGAATCCAGTGAGCATGTACTGATAAGAAACGCCGTCGCTAGATTTTCTATTTCATAACAATTACGCGATTGTTGTTGTTTATTGAAAATTGGGGGGCACGGTGAATGGCAACTCGAAAATCAGACGATAAGCAAACAAAACTCTCTATAGATGAAGCCAATCGAGATCACATTAGTTCGATCGCGGCGACCACCGTGAAAGTTCTTAGAGAAGTTGCCGAAGCGGCCCGCGCGGGTTTAAGCAACGATCACTTCATTAGGCCTGCAGATTACACTGCCAACACGTTCACAGCTGACGCATTAACGCGTCGGCTCCGAAATGAAGCTCACGAGCACCTGCAAGAGCTTGAGAAACTCGCCGTCGAGCCAGCAATTGCACGCATTGTCGTTAAGAGTGATAAGGGTATTGAGGTCTACTTTGTTGCGCGGGCTGGCGCGGGATCTGCGGTAAGCGGCGGAGCGAAGCTCGTAAACTATAGAGCACCTATCGGTCGGCTAGCTTCACTGCCAGTCGGGTCTGAATATGAAATTGGAACGTCGGAACGCGCGCGCAGTCTAAGAATATTGGAGCATGCTGAACTCAAACCTTATCGAGATGCAGGCGAATGGGATTCGCGGAATTCTCGCTTAGAAGGTATTGATTATGGCCCGATAACCATCGCTTCTCTTCAAAAGTTACTTACCGAATCGTCACGTGCCAATATCGTAGAAGACGATTTACTCGAACGTCTTCTTGCCGAAGGTCGAGCCGACAACAATGTCATTATGGGGCTGCAGCGGTCCGTCATTACCAAGATGGCGCTGCGCGATCGCCCTCTCCTGGATCAGTATCAAGACGAGATTTTTCGACTGCGACTCGACGCGCGTCTCGCCATACTCGGTCCACCTGGAAGCGGCAAGACCACGACGTTAATCAAGCGTCTCGGTCTCAAGCTGGACGTGGAATTTCTCTCCGATGAGGAAAGGGTTTTAGCGGGCCGAACAATTGCTGGCCGTGATGGACACAAGCATAGTTGGATAATGTTCACACCCACAGAATTGCTCAAACAATACGTGAAAGAAGCATTTGTGCGGGAGGATGTTCCAGCATCCGATGACAGGATTCATACGTGGTCCGAATACCGCAGGGAGCTTGCACGCAATAAATTGCGCGTGCTTCGCACCGCGGCTGGCAGCGGGTCTATGGTATTGAAGGACGACCTCGAATCTGTGCTGCCTTCAACCCTGTCGCGCCAACCAAAATGGTTTGAAGATTTTTTCGGATGGCAAGCTGAGCACTATCTCGTTGATTCAGAATTATACGCGCGAAGGCTCAGCGAAGATGCCGAGTCCGAGACAAACGCACTGGGGCGCAGCCTGCTAAGGATTATTGGCAATTCTTCGTCTAGTAGCATCGTTGAACCTCTAATCGACATGGCGCAACTAAGCGACGAGGCCCGCAGCATTGTGGCGAGAGTCAAGGTTGAAGCTGAATTCCTAATGCGAAACGCGCTAAGCGCTCAACTCAGAAGCCAACCTAACCTCCTAGATAGTCTCTTGAATTTTGTGGAAAAGCTTGAGGACGATCGGCGGGACGAAGAAGACATAGAAGAGGACAGTGATGAGGAAGAGGAAGGAACGGTCATTGCCCGCGTCGGGCGGGAGGCAGCTTTCGACGCTTACATTCGCGCCAGCCGAGCCCAAGCCCGTGCAGCGCTAGCGAACAGGAGCCTGCGACGTGGTTCGCGCGATGCGAGAGTGGTTGAGTGGCTGGGCCAACGAGCAATGCCGGGGCCAAGATTACTGAGTTTGGGCAAGTTGCTCCAAATTCAAGGTTCGGCCCAGCGTTTCGTGAACCCAGTGAATCGATACATCAGAGGATTTCCAGCGCGATACCGTCAGTTTAGGCGTGATCGAACTGGCAACAAACGTTGGTACCAATCAGGTAAAATTGGCCCTTCTGATATTTCACCTTTGGAATTGGATTTGGTTCTGCTTGGCATTTTGCGAGGAGCGTCTGGATTTCTCGGTGCCGATCGCATCGCTCGCGATTTAGACAAGCCAGAATACGTATCTTTGCGGTCGGTACGTGACTTGTTCAGATCGCAAGTACTTGTTGATGAGGCAACGGATTTCTCCCCTCTTCAACTTGCTTGCATGTCTGCGCTCTGCGATTCGGCCACCCGGTCATTCTTAGCATGCGGTGATTTCAACCAGAGAATTACCGAATGGGGAAGTAGATCAAATGACGAACTTCGGTGGGTCCTGCCCGACATTGACATTCGTTCCATCAACGTCACTTACCGACATAGCATTCCGCTGAATGAATTGGCTCACAAGATCGCACTTATATCGGACGCTAGAGCGCAACCGGCAGCATTGCCCGCAAATGTGAACAACGAAGGTCAGTTGCCCGTCTTCGGTAAATTGCTATCCAAGCACGGCGATATAGCAACGTGGCTCGCTCAGCGGATCGGTGAGATAGAACGATTTACGCAATCGATGCCGACGATAGCGGTCTTAGTCACCAACGAAGCCGAGGTGCAACCGATCGCGATAGCATTGAATAGCGCGCTTTCGGCACAAAACTTGCGCGCCGTAGCCTGTCCACTGGGCCAATCCGTTGGGCAAGAGAACGACGTGCGAGTGTTCGATGTGGAACATATCAAGGGATTAGAGTTTGAGGCTGTCTTTTTTGTAGGGGTGGACCAGTTGGCCGAGTTGCGGCCAAATTTGTTCGAAAAATTTCTTTATGTTGGCGCTACACGAGCTGCCTCTTATTTCGGTCTGACGACTGCTGGTCCGAAATTTCCCAAGAAAATCGCTATGCTCGAAAAGAATTTCGTACTTTCTTGGAAGAACTAAATCGTGAGGGCACCATCACGCTTGGTCACAATGTCACCCTTTTTCCTAGCAGAAATGACAACCGCTTCGTCTCATGCCATATTTAGTAATCTAGGAATCGGAATCCGGTAATGACTGAAGATGTGCTCAAACTTGCTGATGTTGAAGCGGTGGAGGCGGGTCGCATGCTTCGATTCAGGCTCGAGAATGCGGGATGGCGCGAAGTGGACTTGGCGGGCTTCATCTCGCGCATTCAAGGACTCGCGGCTTTGAAAGACGAACGCGTTTTCGCCAAGGCCAAAGTGATCGATTGGAGTGCGGCCGTCGGCTGGCCGGGCGATATCGGCATTTCTGTTGCAACTCTGCTGCGGGCAGCCGAGGAGCAGCAGCGTCAAATTTTGCCGACGATTTAACTTGCTCCAACACCCTCGTGTTATCACGGCCCGCGGCTGCGGGCCGCCCAGGTGAAGTTTGTCAATCGTGCAGGTGAGCTACAATTATTTGGCCGTCCTTCACGTTCAAAGATTGCGTCACTTGGGTGGCCCGCTTTCGCGGGCCATGACACCTATGGGTTGGGATGGAAATCAACCGCAGACCCAGCCCCCCTCACCCCTTCTCCTTGATATACGCCTCCACCGTGCCCTTCAGCTTGATCGTCATCGGGTCGCCGTTGCGGTCGACGGTTTTGCCGGCTGCCACGCGCACCCAGCCCTCGCTGATGCAATATTCCTCGACATTCGTCTTCTCCTGGCCGTTGAAGCGGATGCCAACGCCCCGGGCCAATAACTCCTCGTTGTGATAGGGGCTCTTGGGGTTGGCGGAGAGGCGGTCGGGCAGCGTGTCGGTCATGGAATGGCCTTTTGCGGGCAGGGTTTTACGACAGATGGTTTATGCGATCCGCGCGAGGCTTCCAAGCGGATTGCACACTTGATCGGACGCGCCGGGAAGCGTTCTCTTCCCACCCCCGCAACCCTTTCACGGTGAGCCCATGTCCTATTCCATCTATGACGCCTCGATTACGCCCTTCATCCGCGGCCTCGAGAACCTGTCGAAGATCATCAGCAAAGCCGTCGCCCAGGCGAAAGACCAGCACATCGAATTGTCGACGCTGCTGGAAGCGCGTCTGGCCCCCGACATGCATCCGTTCACGCGCCAGATCCAGATCGCAAGCGACGGCGCCAAGGGCGCGGCCGCGCGTCTCGCAGCCGTCGAGCCGCCCAGCTTTCCGGATACCGAAACGACATTCGCCGAACTCCAGGCGCGCATCGCCAAGACCGTCGATTATCTCAAAAGCTTCAAGCGCGAGCAGATCGAAGGCGCGGAAGACCGCACGGTGGTGATGAAATTCCCCCAAGGCGAAATGAAATTCTCCGGCCGCGATTTCCTCACCAATTTCGCGCTGCCGAATTTCTATTTCCACCTGACGACGGCGTACGGCCTGCTGCGCCACAAGGGCATCACCATCGGCAAGATGGATTATCTCGGCGGGGCATAGGCGGCGCCGTCGATTCCGCGAAACGGGGCCGGAGGAAACTCCGGCCTCTTTTTTTTGCTTGACGGCGTATAAAAGCTGCTTTAATTTTATTGAAGTAGGATCAATTTTATTGAAACGGGCATGGCGACGGAGACTTCGCGATGGACGGAAGTTCTGAGCTCGGACGAACTCAATTTCATCCGGCATTTCGTGCTGTCCTCCGGCTCGCTCAAGGAGATGGCCGAGGAATATGGCGTTTCCTATCCCACCATCCGCCAGCGCCTCGATGCGCTGATCGCCAAGATGGCTGACGCCATGAAGGAAAAACCCGTCACGGAATTGCGGCGCGTCGTGCGCCGGATGGTGGAGCACGGCGAACTCGACCTGCCTGAGGCGCGCAAATTGCTGCGCGCGGGCGACAACGATCTTAAACAGGCGGAACGGACAAGAGGAGGATCGGACTCATGAATCTCTGGAACGCAGTGGCATCGCAGCAGGCATTCGTCATGTCGTTGTTCGTGGCGAGCATATTGGTCCAGGTGTTGCTGGGCGTACGCATCCTCGCCGATGCCGAAATGCATGGGGAACTCTCGCGCACTTATCGGCTTGCAGCGATTGCGCTTGCGGCGGTGTTCGGGCTGATGCTGGCGAGCGGGCTCGGCGCCTTCCTGCTCGATCTTCCGAATTCGAAGCTCGCGGTCGTTCTTGTTGTCTGCGGCGCGAGCGGCGCCGGCGTGTTTGGCTATGCGATGATGCACCGCCGCATGGTCGAGACCGACGAAATGCGAACCGTCATCGCGCGGGATCTTTGATCACGGCGTTCGCGAAGGGAGCCGGCGAAAGCTTGCGCTCCCTGGCCCCCTACCCCAGCAGCCGCATCAGAAGATCGGGATGCACCGACCAGCCGGCGAAGCCGGAGATGCCCATCAATAGTCCCAGCGCGCCGAAACCCCAGCCCACGATCATCAGCCAATAGGCCTCCGAAAGTGCTGCCACCGCGGTCAGCGCCAGCGCGATGGCGAGGAACGCATCCGACAGATCGAACTGGTCGTGGTGGAATGCGAGTTCGTCATAGGACACGTCGTCGCCCCGCGCCTTGACGAAAAGTTGGGCGGATTCGTTGGTGTATTTCGTGATCTGGTCGGACAGGCGCTGCTGCTCGGCCACGACGGCGGCGGAATTCGTGGGCCCGGTGGCCGTCAGCATGGCGCTCGCATTCTCGTCGAGATGCAGCTTGATGCGCGCGGCCTGGTATTGATTCCACACATCGACGGAATCCGTCTTCACGCGCGACATGTTGCGCACGAGATTGTCGTCCTTCAGCTTCTCCACCGCCAGGAACACGGAGATAATCAATACGGTGGTCGCCACCCAGGTGTTCAGCCGGGCGTTCGCGCTCTTGGCTTCGATTTCCATGATGCCCCTATTTCAATCGCGAATATGCCTGCTCGCTGTGCTGCTGGAGATAGAGCATGCGCAGCTCCGAACGGCTCACCTGCAACAGCGCGAACAGAAGCGTGTCGTCGTCCCGGTCGATTTCGAGATAGACGATCTTCGGATCGAATTTGGCGGCGGAGAATTTTGCCGGCGGCGCACTGCCCAGGAAGATGCTCCAGTGACCCGGCTCGGAATCGCTTTCCTCGCCCACCAGCCGATCGTAGGTGCGGCCGTCGGCATCCAGCTCGCGGGTCGAGCGCGTGTCGCTGTCGCTTTGCCAGGTGCCGACGAGATATTGATGGACGGTGGCCATATTCGGCGGCGCCGCGGCCGAAGCGGCAGCCGGCGTTTGGCCGGAAGCAGCAACCGGCGTTTGCGCCAGGCCCATCGGCACGGCGCTCATCAGCGCGACCGCTACCCCCATCGCTGCACCGATCTTCCGCACGCCCGGCCTCCCACGCAGCCCTCGGCCGGAATCTTTCCCCGGTTTCCGGTTCACAATCAATCGCCCATTTTGGCAAACGAAAAGGGCCGGAGAGGCTCCGGCCCTTCGGGACGGCATGCGATGCGCCGTCAATGCATCAGAGACGCGTGCTGCTCCGGCATGGGCGTGAACGCACCCAGCACGCAAACCTCGTTCGACACCAGCACGGAGATCGACTGCGCGTTGGCGCAGATTTCGTCCGCGCGCGTCAGATACGTGAAGCCGTGGAAGTTGAGGCTTGGGCATGGCGCCTTCAGGGTGTTCTTCCAGATCTTCCCGTCGTTCATGTAAAACAGGATGGTGCTCTTATCGACCGTCTTGGTGTGGTCGATGGCGGTCGATTGCAGACAAATCTGATGGCTGTCTGCCGGGGCCGCCTGCATGCCTTGCGCGTGAGCCGCACCGACCGAAAGCGCCGCAATGGCGGCCGCGATGGCAATGGTTTTCATGGTCAAATCTCCTGGCTTCGAAGCGCCCCTCGGAACACGCTATTGTCGCTCCCCTGCGCCCGCTCCGCAATTGCGCGGAGGGGGAAATCACGGAACTGTGCCCTAAGATTTCGGCGGCGGAACATAGGCCTCCAGCGGGCCCATCATGCAGACCGCGCCGCTGTGGATCACGCGGATCATCTGGACATTGGGGCAGATGTCGTCCGGCGGCGTCGACACATAGATGAAGCCGTTGAACGACAATTCCGGGCAATTGTTCCGCAAATTGCTCTGCCAGACTTTTCCGTCCCGCATATAGAACAGGACGACGTGATCGTTGGGCGACTTGGTGTGATCGATATCGATGCTGCGCAGGCAGAGGCCCGGGCTGGCGGGCGGGGCCGGCGTTTGCGCCAGCGCGGCCGAGGCGGTCAGCGCGGCGGCGGCGGCGAGAATGGCAAGAATTCTCATGGGAGGCTTCCTCCTATTCCCTGGCTTCTATTCCAAGGCCTTGTTCGACGCCCCTGGAGAATAACGTGCTCGCCCCCCGTTCGTCTCAGCCCCACTCTTCTCAGGCCCACTCTTCTCAGGCCCACTCTTCTCAGGCCCACTCTTCTCAGGCCCCGGGATCCCTGACAGGCGGCTCGTCGTTTTTGGTGTCCGGCGGCGGGGGATCGTCCGTGTTGGTGTCGGGCGGATTGCCGTCGTCTATTTTCGAGGAATCCGGCTGGACCGGCGCCTTGGCGCCGTCATCTTCGCTGTCCTGGACCGGGGGTTCGTCGGCGGATTTCGCTGAGTCGGTATCCAGCATCTTGGTGGGCGGCGTCGTCACATTGTCCGGGGTATCGAGCGTCACCTTCGGCCCCTTGGTCTGGTCCGGCGCGATGCTGTTGGGATCGAATCTCTGGGCCGAACGCTGTTCGAGTTTGCTCGTCAGGAGATCGATGTCCGGCGAGGGATTGGTCTCCTGCAGCACGCGCGCGCGTTCCAGGCAGGAATCGATCTTGGCGTCTTCCAGGCTGGGCACATCGCAGTCGGTCATGAGCAGCGTTGCCGGGCTGGGTTCCGGATCCATGGGGTTTTGGGCCGCGGCAGGGTGAACGGCCCCGGCCAGCAGCAGGACCGCTGCCGAAATCGTCGATGGGATGTGTTTCATGATGGGCGTCATCCTCTTGGCCCGGCGGCACTTTCGTCTCGGATTCGAAGGCTTGCAAGACATGCGCCCAGCTCATCACTAACGGCCTCGATTCTTCACCCCTTTCGTTGTCATGGCCCGCGAATGCGGGCCACCCAGGTGGAGCTTGTTTATGACGCAGGTGATGCTCACGCCCTTACTCGTTCTTCGAGTTCAGAGGCGCGTCAGCTGGGTCGCCCGCATTCGCGGGCGATGACAAATAGGGGGAAAAGCAGGTCCCGATTGGCGGCCGTTGGGTCGCGTCTTGACTTCGTGGGTGCCCTTCCCGATGGTCCCCGACTCTTTAACTTAATCGGAGAAAGCCAGTGTCCGCGCCGCATTCCGCGTCCCCGAACGTGACCGTAACCCTGCCCGACGGCAAGGCGATGACGGTGGCGCGCGGCACCACGGGCGCCGACATTGCAGCCCTGATCGGGCCCGGCCTCGCCAAGGCCGCGTTGGCGGTGGAGGTTAACGGCCAGCCCTGGGACTTGTTCCGCCCCATCGAAAGCGATGCGCGGCTGCGCGTCATCACCCGCAAGGATCCGGAAGCCCTGGAGCTGATCCGGCACGATGCGGCGCATGTGCTCGCGATGGCGGTGCAGGCGCTTTATCCCGGCACGCAGGTGACCATCGGCCCCGCGATCGAAGACGGCTTTTATTACGATTTCGCCCGCGACACACCGTTCACTCCGGACGATCTCGCAAAGATCGAAGCCAAGATGCACGAGCTGGTGTCGGCCGATTTGCCGACCCGGCGCGAAGTGTGGCCGCGCGATGCGGCCGTCGCCCATTTCGAGAAACTGGGCGAGCACTACAAGGCCGAACTGATCCGCGCCATCCCGGCAGGCGAAGACGTCTCTATCTATTTCCACGGCGACTGGCACGACCTCTGCCGCGGCCCGCATTTCATTTCGACCGGCAAGATCGGCCAGGCGTTCAAGCTGACCAAGATCGCGGGCGCCTATTGGCGGGGCGATTCCAACAATCCCATGCTCCAGCGCATCTACGGCACCGCCTGGCGCGACGAGAAGGAACTCGCGGCCTACACCACAAGGCTCGAGGAAGCGGAGAAGCGCGACCACCGCAAGATCGGCAAGGAGATGGAGCTCTTCACCTTCTCGCCGGATGTGGGCGCGGGCCTGCCGCTGTGGATGCCGAACGGCATGGTGATCCGCCAGGAACTCGAATTCCTCGCATTGCAGGAAGAACGCCGCGACGGCTATCGCCGCGTGGCCACGCCTCACATCGCGAAGGAAGCGCTCTACCGCCGCTCGCGCCACATTCCCTACTACATGGAGGACATGTATTCGCCGCTCGACATCGAGGGCGAGAATTATTTCCTGCGGCCGATGAACTGCCCGCACCACCACCTGATTTACGGTGCGACGCGGCATTCCTATCGCGAGATGCCGTTGCGCATCGCGGAATATGCGCAGGATTATCGCTACGAGGCGTCCGGCGGATTGTCCGGCCTGATGCGCGTGCGCGGCTTCTGCCAGAACGACGCGCATATCTATTGCCGCTACGACCAGGCGAAGGACGAATTCATCCGCGTGATGCACCTGCATGCCCGCTATTACGACCTGATGGGCATCAAGGAATATTACATGCGGCTGTCGCTGCCCGATCCGGGAAATCTGGCGAAATACATCAACGAGCCGGAAAAATGGTTGGCCGCCGCCGACATCATCCGCGCGGCGATGAAGGAATCCGGCTATCGTTATGTCGAGGCGAAAGGCGAAGCCGCGTTCTACGGCCCCAAGGTCGACTTCATGATCAAGAGCGTGATCGGGACGGAATATGCGATCTCGACCAACCAGCTCGATTTCCTCGCCACCGAAACCTTCGACCTCAAATATATCGGCGAGGACGGCAAGGAGCATCCGGTCTATGTGATCCATCGCGCGCCGCTGGGTTCGCATGAGCGCTTCACCGCGTTCCTGATCGAGCATTACGCCGGTGCCTTCCCGACCTGGCTCGCGCCCATCCAGGCCCGCCTCATTCCCATCAGCGAAAAGGCCGGCGAATACGCCGAACAGGTGCGCGCGAAACTTGAAGCGGCCCAGGTGGTGAACGGCACGGCCGGCTTGCGGGTGGACATCGACACCACCAACGAGCGCATGCAGAAGAAGATCCGCGACGCCCAGCTGCAGAAGATTCCTTACATGCTGGTGGTGGGCGAGCGGGAGGCCGAAAACGGCACCGTGGCCGTGCGCCTGCGCTCCGGCAAGGATTTGGGCGCCATGCCCCTGGATTCTTTTCTCGCAAGGATCAAGCAGGAAGCCGAATCCCGCCGGGATGTGGCGGAATAGGCCTTGCGAAACCCGCGCCTTTTCCTATGCTGACCGCGGAATCGGGCCCGCGAGGCGGGGCCGTTTTCGCGCGTCCCGAAAAGGACCCAAGAAAAGGTCCGGGCCCTGCGCGCCGTAGCCCAAGAGGAAACCGCCCCCGTCCATGAGTCGAACAGAGTTTCGCGGGGCCGGCCAGACCTCGCGGGACGCTGGCGTTCGGCCTGGTCCGCACACAACAGGAGAGAGTCATAGTCGCCAGACGTTTCGCATCCGCCGCCCCGGCTCCGGCCAAGGACGGACCTCGCATCAATGAAGAAATCTTTTCCCGCACGATTCTCCTGATCGGAGACGACGGGCACAAATTCGGCGAAATCGGGATCGAGGAAGGCCGCGCCATCGCGGAGGAGCGGGGATTCGACCTCGTGGAAGTGTCGCCCGACGCCAAGCCCCCCGTCGTCAAATTGATGGACTACGGCAAATTCAAATACGAGCAGCAGAAGAAAGCCGCCGAGGCCCGCAAGAAGCAGAAGGTCATCGAGATCAAGGAGATCAAGATGCGCCCGACCATCGACGACCACGATTACGAAACCAAGATGAAGGCGATGCGGCGCTTCTTCGAGGAAGGCGACAAGGTGAAAGTGACCCTGCGCTTCCGCGGCCGCGAAATGGCGCATCAGCATCTTGGCATGGAATTGCTCGGCCGCATCCAGAAGGACGTGGAGCCCATCGCCAAAATCGAGCAATTCCCCAAGATCGAAGGCCGCCAGATGATGATGGTGCTGG
>JBEKLK010000056.1:0-13066 GCA_050010235.1 Rhizomicrobium sp. | reverse complement strand
TCCTCGCCCGAGGGCGCGCGCGACTTCCTCGTCCCCTCGCGCCTGCATCCGGGAAAATTCTACGCTCTGCCGCAGGCGCCGCAGCAGTTCAAGCAGCTGCTGATGGTCGCCGGCTTCGACCGCTATTTCCAGATCGCGCCGTGCTTCCGCGATGAGGATGCGCGTGCCGACCGCAGCCCGGGCGAGTTCTATCAGCTCGACGTCGAAATGAGCTTCGTCACGCAGGATGACGTGTTTGCGGCAGTCGAGCCCGTGCTGCACGGCGTGTTCGAGGAATTCGCGGACGGCAGAGCGGTTTCGCCCGCGCCGTTCCCCCGCATTCCCTATGACGAGTCGCTGCTCAAATACGGGTCCGACAAGCCGGACCTGCGCAACCCAATCGTGATCGCCGACGTGAGCGCCATGTTCGGCCGCGCCGAAGTCGAGTTCAAGGCGTTCAAGAACAAGACGGTGCGGGCAATCCCCGCGCCCGGCGCCTCGACGCAACCGCGTTCGTTCTTCGACAAGCTCAACGATTGGGCGCGCGCAGAGATGAATGCACCGGGGCTCGGCTATGTCGTGCTCGAAGACGAAGGCGGCACGCTCGCGGGCAAAGGTCCGATCGCGAAGTTCATTCCGCCGGCCGTGCTCGCCGAGATCGCACGGAAGGCCGGCGTGCGCGCAGGCGACGCGTTGTTCTTTGCGGCCGACGCGAAAGCCGACCGCGCGGCGACGCTGGCGGGGCAGGCGCGCCTGCGCATCGGGCGCGAACTCGGCCTCACCAAAGAGGGCAAGTTCGAATTCTGCTGGATCGTCGATTTCCCCATGTATGAGTGGAATGAGGACGAGAAACGAATCGATTTTTCCCACAATCCGTTCTCGATGCCGAATTTCGACCGCGAAAAATTCCTGGCACTCGAAGCCGACGACAGGGACACGATCCTCGGCATCAAGGCGTTCCAGTACGACATCGTGTGCAACGGTACCGAGCTTTCATCGGGGGCGATCCGCAACCACGATCCCGACGTAATGCTGAAGGCGTTCGAAATCGCGGGCTACAAGCGCGAAGAGACCGAGGTCAAGTTTGCCGGCATGCTCAACGCATTCCGCTACGGCGCGCCGCCCCATGGCGGCACTGCCCCAGGCATCGACCGCATCGTCATGCTGATCGCGGGCGAGGAAAACCTACGGGAAGTGACGATGTTCCCGATGAATCAACAGGGCCAGGACCTGATGATGAACGCGCCGTCGGACGTCTCCGCGAAGCAGCTGCGCGAACTCCACATCCGCGTGGTGATGCCGGAGAAAAAGGCGGAGTAGGCTCCGCCTTTCTCGAATCCGTTATGGGATCGGATTAATTCAACTTCGCCGGGAGCTCGCCGAGGCTTTGCGCGATCAGCGCGCCGGCCTTCTTGTCGTCGATACGCGAAGCAATGATCTTCTCGGCCGCGGTTGCGGCGGCGTCGGCCGCCAGCGTACGGATTTCGAGCAGCGCCTGGCGCTCGGCCTGGGCGATACGGTCCTGCGCCTGCTTGGCGCGGCGTTCGAGTTGCGCCTTGAGGGCCGTGCGTGCCTCCTCGGCAAACCGTTCCGCATCGGCTTTCGCGTCTTTGAGAATCGTCTCGGCTTCCTTGCCGGCTTCCTTGGCGCGCTCGCGATAATTGGTGAGCACGACTTCGGCTTCCTTGCGCAATTGAAGAGCCTGGGTGAGCTCCGCCTCGATGTCGCCCGCGCGCTTGTCGAGCGCGCCGGTGATCATGCCGGGAACGCCGACATAGAGAAACATGCCGATCACGATCAGAAGGCCGAGGCCTTCCCAGAAATCGGGCTCCTGAAGGATTTCCTTGACGAGTTCCATAGGTATCAGCCTTTGACCGCATTCTGCACGGCGTCTGCAGCCTCTTGCGCCGAAACCGTCTCGCCGGTGAGGCGGCTCACGATCTCGATCACGGCGTCTTTCGCCACGTCCGCAATGTGGCGGCGGGCTTCGGCTTGCAACGCCGCGATGCGTTCTTCGGCCTTCGTCGTCACCGTGTCGGCGTCCCGCTCGGCGGCGGCCTTCGCGCTTTCGGCTTCCTCGGCGAACTTGGTGCGCGTGCTTTCGGCAGCGTTTCGTGCCCTTTCGCGCGCTTCGATCAGCGGCGCTTCATAGGCGGCCAACGCGTCTTCGGCGCCGCGCCGATTCTGTTCGGCAGCAGCCAGCTCCGCATTGATCCTGCCGCGCCGTTCCGCGATCGCGCCCTGGATGCGCGGACCTGCAAACCGCCACATCACGACGAACAAAAACGCAAACGTCACCGTCAGCCAGAAAACCTGGCTGGGAAACGTCTGCGATTTGAACGGCGGGAAGCCGCCCTCCTGGGGCACCGTCGTTCCGCTCGTCGTTTGAGCAGGTTCGGCCATCTCAGGTGTACATCAGGATGAGCGCGATCAGGAGACCGAACAGTCCCTGCAATTCGCACAGCGCGTAACCGATATAGAGGTTGGTGAACTGGCTCTGGGCTGCGCCCGGATTGCGCAAGGCGCCGGAAATGTAGTTTCCGAACACAACGCCGATGCCGATACCGGAGCCCACGAAGGCGATGGTCGCCAGGCCGGCGCCGATGAACTTCGCTGCGTGAATCATATCCATGTGGGAAATTCCCTTTGTTCGTCAGTGGTTGTCGTGAAGATGCAACGCTTCGCTCAGATAGATGCAGGACAGGATCGCGAACACATAGGCCTGCAGGAAGGCGACGAGGAACTCGAGTGCGGTGAGGCCGACGATGAGGACTTCCGGCGCCGCCGCGAGCAGGGTGTAGGCGCCGCCCGCACCGCCCAGCGCGATGACGAAGCCGGCCATCACCTTGAGCATCGTGTGGCCCGCCAGCATGTTGGCGAACAGGCGCATCGACAGGCTCATCGGGCGCGCGCAGAACGAAATCACTTCCAGCGGCACGAGGAACAGAAGGATGTAGATCGGCGCGTCCGGCGCGAACAATCTGAAGAAGCCGAAGCCGTGGCGAATGAATCCGGTGACGATCACCGTGATGATGACAAGGGCCGTCAGGGTGAACGTCACCGCAATCTGGCTCGTCACCGTGAAGGAACCCGGGATCAGGCCGAAGAAGTTCGACGCCGCGATGAACAGGAATATGGAGAAAATCAGCGGAAAGAATTTCAATCCTTCCTCGCCGGCCGCCATGTTGATCATGTTGGCGACGAATTCGTAGGACATCTCCGCCATCGACTGCATGCGCGTGGGCACGACGCTGCGCCTGGAGAGCGCGACCGCCATGAACAGCGACACGGCGCCGACAACGACGCACATCCACAAGGCCTGGTTGGTGAACGAGATGTCGTAGCCGCCGACATGAATCGGGATCAGCGGCTTCACCTCGAACTGCTCCATGGGGCTTGCGGCCATGGATTATTTCTCCTCGTCCGTCTTTTGCGCCGAGCCGGCAGAGGCCGTGAGCTGCGCGTTGATCTCTTTGGCCGCAACGATGACGTTTCGCACGCCGGCCGCCATGCCGAACACACCCAGAATCAGGATGAAAGTCGGGCTCGTTCCGAACAACCGGTCGAGCCCCCATCCCAGCCCTGCACCCACAATCAGCGCGGCAAACAGCTCCGTCGCGAACCGGAACGCCATACCGAGAGACGTGGGCGGCGGCTGAACCTTGCGCGCACCGTCACGTTGCCGAACCTTGTCGAGCCGCGAGCCGAGCGCGCGCAGTTCATCGTGGTCGGGACCATTTTGGGGCATTTCATCCCGGTAGGCCGTCAAATTCGCGCCGTTTGGAGCCGTCGCGGCGCAACCGAAGGCGGGCGGACCATAGGGTTCGGGGGCTGAATATGTCAAGAATGCCAGACGGCATGCAAGTCATTGGAATATAAAGAGAAAGTCTCCCGCGGCGAAATGCGCGCCGCGCTGCGGCACATCGCTTGCGCAATATTATTCCGCAGCCGCCACACGCGCCGCATCGGCGAGTGTCACCGACACCAACTGGCTCACGCCGCGCTCGGCCATCGTCACGCCGTAGAGCCGGTGCATCCGCGACATGGTCAGCGCGTGGTGGGTGATGACGAGGAAACGCGTGTCGGCCAACCGGGTCATCTCATCCAACAGGTTGCAGAAGCGGTCGACATTGGCATCGTCCAGCGGCGCGTCGACTTCGTCGAGCACGCAGACGGGCGCTGGATTCACGAGGAACACGGCGAAGATGAGCGCCAATGCGGTGAGCGCCTGCTCGCCGCCGGAGAGCAGCGACAGAGACTGCAGCCTTTTGCCGGGGGGGCGGGCGAAGATTTCCAGCCCGGCTTCCAGCGGATCGTCGGATTCCGTGAAAGTGAGCTTGGCCTCGCCGCCTTCGAACAGCTTCGTGAACAGAAGCTGGAAATTGCGGTTCACTTTCTCGAAGGATTCGACCAGCCGCTCGCGACCTTCGCGATTGAGACTTTGGATTCCGCGCCGCAGCCGCTGGATCGCGCCGTCCAGATCGGCGCGGTCGGTCGTGAACGTCTCGAGCCGTTGCGCGAGTTCCGCGGCTTCTTCTTCGGCCCGCAAATTGACGCCGCCCAATTGCTCGCGCTCCTGCTTGAGCTTTTCGACGCGTTTGTCCGCGTGTTCGAGGTCGGGAAGTTCCTGACCTTCCTTGATCTCGGCGCGCTCGATGAGCTCCTCGGGTGAAGCGTCCAACTCGTCGCGAATGCGCGTGCGCAATTCCTCGATGCGCGCTTGAGCGGATTCCATGAGCGCCTGGGAACGCGCGCGTTCTTCGCGTGCAGCGGCGAGGGCGCCGTCCGCCGCCTTGGAGGCTTTGTCGGCATCCGCCAGCTTGCGTTCGGCGGTGGCGCGCACATCTGCAGCTTCGTTGCGCGAGGCTTCCGCTCCGGCGATCGTATCGAGCAGCGCGCCGCGCTTCAGGCCGATCGCTTCCGGAACCCGGTCGAGCGCGGACAGCTCCGCGCGCATTTCTTCGAGGCGGCGGTTGAGTTCGCCGATATGCTGGCTCGCTGCCTCGCGCCGGCTTTGCCAGCGCACGCTCTCTTCCGCGATGGTCGAAATGCGCTGCGCACGGATCTGGCCGTCGCGCTGGAGCCCGTAGAGGGCCGCGCGCGCGGCCGCATGCGACCCGCGCGCCTCGGCCGCGCCGTTGCGCGCGTTGGTCACGGCCTCGCTCAGTGCCGCGCCGTCCACGAGTTCCGAGATTCCGGCAAGCGCCTGTTCTTCCGCTTCGCGCGCGGCGTCGCGTGATTGCCCCAGTCGGCGAATCTCGGCCTCGAAGGACGCGAGTTGAGAGGCGCGTTCCGCAGCCGCGCGCGCGACCTTCGCCGCGTGATCCTGCGCGCCGATCAAGGCCTGTTCGGCCCGTCGCTCATTGTGTTCGGCCGCGCGTGCATCTTCGCGCGCGCGGTCGACGCGTGCTTTTGCTTCGGAAAATTGTGCGAATGCCGCGCCGCGAACGTCCTTGCTTCGCGCAATCTCGGATTCAAGCGCGGCCAACCGGTTGCGCTGCGCAAGCCGCACCGCGGCAGGCGACACGGCATCGGCGGACGCCGCATACCCGTCCCAGCGCCACAGATCGCCGCGTTGCGTGACGAGACGCTGACCGGGACGTAGCGCGGCCTGCAGTGCAATGCCCGAATCCTCCGAAACGAGACCGGTCATGGACAGACGGCGTGTGAGGGCGGCCGGCGCATCCACGAATTCGCTCAGCGGTCTTGCGCCGCCCGGCAATGGCGGCGGCGATTGGAGCGGTCCCAGATTTCGCCAGTGATGGGGAGAGGCTTCGTCGAGCGGCGCTTGCAGATCGTCGCCCAGGGCGGCAGCGAATGCCGCTTCGTAGCCGGCCTGCACAACCACGGCATCGACGAGCGGAGGAAACAAATCCTGTCCCTGCGGCCGCAGCAGATCGGCGAGCGCCTTGGCTTCCGCGGAAAGCTGTTGCGCGTCGTGCTCGGCCGCTTCGAACGGCGTGCGCATGGCTCCTTCATCGGTTTCGGCGCTTTCGAGTTTCGCCCGCGCGTCCGTCATCGCCTCGCGCGCGGCTGCGGCGAGGGTTCGCGCCTCTTCGGCAGCGGCTTCCGCGGCGCGAACATCCGGCATCTCGGCCGCGCCGGCGATCGCCTGATCGAGCCGTTCCTGCGCGGCTTCGAGTTGCTGCGTGCTGGTCTCTGCGAGCGCCGCGGCCACTTCGCGCGAGCGTTCGAGGCTGTGCTTGCGGGCATGCCATTCGGCGAGTTCGGACGTCAGACGTTCCAGCAGGCGCTCGGCTTCGGACAGCGTGTCGGTCAGTTCGGCCGACAGCTCCTCGGCAGCCGTCAGATCCTCCGCGGCGCGCGCGGTCATCGCTTCCAGGTTCCTGGACTCGTCGGACAATTTTGCCAGCGCGGTCTCGGCGTCGGCGTCCAGCGTCTGCTCGCGGGCAATATCCTGGTCGGATTGGCCGATGCGTTGGCGTAGGCGCTGGGCCGCTTCCCGTGCACGCGTTTCTTCCGCGTCGAGCGCGTCACGCTCGACAACCAGGCGGTGAAGCGCTGCGCCTTTTTCGGCTTCGATCGCGCGCAACGGCGGCAGGTCGCCGTTCGCATTGGCCTGCGCCGTGGCGGCAACCGCCGAACGTCCGGTACATTCGGCAACGGCTGTCGCCGCAGCCTCCAAAGCCGCTTCCGCCGCGCGCAACTGCACGGCAGACATCGACCAGCGCAAATGAAGCGCGAGCGCTTCCGCTTTGCGGATCAGGCCGGAAAGGTTCCGATAGCGGGCCGCCTGGCGCGCCTGCCGCTTCAAGTTCTGCAATTGCCCTTCGACTTCGCGGATCAGGTCGTCGAGGCGGGCCATATTCGTTTCGGCGGCGCGCAGGCGCAATTCGGCTTCGTGCCGGCGTTGATGCAGCCCGCCGATGCCGGCTGCTTCTTCCAGGATGGCGCGGCGGGCGAGGGGCTTCTGGCTGATCAGGAGCCCGATCTGGCCCTGGCGCACGAACGCCGTCGACGATGCCCCCGAGGAGGCATCGGCAAAAAAGATCTGCACGTCGCGCTGGCGCACATCGCGGCCATTGATGCGATAGACGGATCCCGCCTCGCGTTCGATCCGCCGCGACACTTCGATCGAGTCATATTCGTTGTATGGCGCCGACGCGGAGCGATCGGAGTTGTCGATGAACAGGATGACTTCCGCCGTGTTGCGCGCCGGACGTCCCGCGCTGCCGGCAAAAATCACGTCGTCCATTTCCGAGCCGCGGATGGAGGTGGGGCGCGTTTCCCCCATGACCCAGCGCAGCGCGTCGAACAGGTTCGACTTGCCGCAACCATTCGGCCCGATGACCGCCGTCAGCCCGGGCTCGACAAAGAGCTCCGTCGGCTCGACGAACGACTTGAAACCGGAAAGTCTGAGCCGGGTGAACTTCAACGAATACGCGCCGTCCTGCCGCCTGTATGAGCTGCCGCACTATTTCTTGGGCAGCATCGGTGTGATGAAGTCCTGCAAATCCTTGTAGTCCACAAACGGGCCGTGCATTTGCCCGTCGATAAGGAATGTCGGCGTGCCGCTGATGTTGTATTTCGTCTGTGCATCCTGACCGACCTGGGCAACCTGGTTCGCGACGGCTTGATTGCCGATGCAAGCGTCAACCTGTTCCGCGCTCAACCCTGCCGTACGGCCCATATCCACCAGGCCCGCATGGACGTCCGGCGGCTGATACTCCGGGTCCCATTTCGGCTGATTCCGGAACAGAAGGTCAATGAACTGGAAGTAGTTATCCTCAGGCAAACAGCGTGCGATCGATTCTGCCGCAACGTCGGCTGCGCCCAACGGGAAGACGCGGAACACGTAATAGACCTTGCCGGTATCGATCATTTGCCGCTTGAACTGGGGGAAGATGTCCATGTCGAAATGGGCGCAATGCGGACAGGTCGGCGCCGCGTACTCGACCATGAGGATCGGCGCCTTGGGCGAACCCATCGTGCGGTCGCGAGCGGTGATCTGGATGCCGTATTTCTCGTTGCCGGTCGGCAGAGCCGCATCGCCGGACGAATTGCCCGAGAAAAACAGGAAATAGGCCGCCGCGCCGACCACAACGACGGCGAGCGCCACCAATCCGATCAGAAGTTGTTTGCGGTTCAAGGCCGACTCTCCGGCGTCTGCCGCTTGCTTGTGGCAGAGCCACGCGCGCCGTTCAATCGGCGCGTGGATTGCGCGGACGCTGCCGGACGCGCGCAAGGTTAATGAGAGCCTCCTTGAGCCGCTCCGGGCCTTGGAATCCGCGGGCTGGGTCGGTGGCGGGCGCCTCGGCGGCACTCTTGGGGAGCGGTGAAGGCGTTTGCCGTACGGCGATTTCACCCTGCACGAATCGCAGCCGGACGATCGCGACGCGCCCCAGATAAGCATTGATTCGCTCGCAGAGAGCCCTGCTCTCATGTTGCAGGAACAGCGAGGCGCCGGGTTCGGACTTGAGCGTCAGCACGCCTCCCGACGGTCCTTCGCTGAGGCGCAACGGCCGTGCGTAGCGCGCGACTTCGGGTCCCACGATCTCGGCCCAGCGCACAATGAGAGTCGAATCGCGAAAACCTGCCCGTTCGAAGGCAGACGTCGCGATGGCGTTGACGCCCCGCTCCACCGGCTCCGTGCGGTTGCGTCGCGGCGCTTCCGGTGGCCGCAATTTGTCGGATTCGTCTTGCATCATGCCCGTTCTGTCTGCTCCATCGCCAACTATGCCCAGTCCCCGCCGCGCAATGCAAAAGATCGCTGCCCCGGCCGCGCGACTGCTGGCCTGGTACGACGCGCATCGCCGTGAATTGCCCTGGCGCGCCCGGGCCGGCGAGACAGCCGATCCCTATCGGGTCTGGCTCAGCGAAATCATGCTGCAGCAGACCACGGTGGTCGCGGTGGCTGCCTATTATCGCGAATTCCTCGCGCGCTGGCCGACCGTCGAGGCGTTGGCCGCGGCGCCGCTCGACGACGTGCTCGCAGCCTGGGCGGGCCTCGGCTATTACGCGCGCGCGCGCAACCTGCATCGCGCGGCGCAGATGGTCGCGCAGGAATTCGGCGGCACGTTCCCCGTCACCGCGGACGCTCTGCGAAAACTTCCCGGCATCGGGCCTTACACCGCAGGCGCGATCTCCGCGATCGCCTTTGACGCCCGCGAAGCGGCAGTCGATGCCAATGCCGAAAGGGTGCTTGCGCGGTTTTTCGCGGTCGAAGAGCCGCTGCCGGGCGCGAAACCGAAGCTCCGGACGCTGGGCCAATCGCTTGTGCCGGCGAAACGCGCCGGCGATTTCGCGCAAGCGCTGATGGATCTGGGCGCGCTCATCTGCACGCCGCGCCGTCCGGCCTGTCCCGATTGTCCGTGGACGGACGATTGCGCCGGACGGGCGCGCGGCATTGCCGAACGATTGCCCCAGAAAGCCGAGCGGGCCGTCCGCCCGCTGAAGCGCGGCGCGGCATTCGTGGCGCGCGACCGAAAAGGCGCGGTCCTGCTCGTGAAGCGTCCGGAGAAAGGTCTGCTTGGCGGAATGCTGCAGCCGCCGCTTGGACCTTGGGCCGAAGATTTTCCGTCTGTCAAAGCGGCGCTCGTCCAGGCGCCGTTCGCGGCGCAGTGGCGCAAGCATGCCGGAATCGTGCGTCACGGCTTCACGCATTTCGAGCTCGAGATCGAGGTTTATTCGGCCGCGCTCCCGAAGCGCCCGAGAACCGAGGGCCGCTGGATCGCCGAGGACGCGTTGCGCCAAGCGGCGCTCCCCACCGTCATGCGCAAGATCGTCGCTCATGCGCTTGACGATGGCGGCCCGTTGTTCACTCAAGTGAGACCAGCGCGGAGAACCTGACGGAAGTAGTCGATCGGCACCATCGTGCCGTTCAATTCATATTGCCAGAACGTCCATCCATTGCACGCATCGAGGCCCTGCACATGCGCCGCGATGCGATGGATGGAGCCGGTCGCGTCGGCGCAGACGAGCGAGCCGTCGGCGCGCACCTTGGCGCGATGGCGCTTGTTGGTGCCGTGCAGAACCGAGCCGGGCGGAAGCAGCCCGCGCTCCACCACCCAGCCGAATGGTATGCGGGCCTCGGCGCGTTTGGACTTGGTGATTTCGATCGCATCGTCGTTCGCGGGTTCGATGGCGGCGATGCGCGAACGCGCAAGGCGGGCATATTTGGGATCGCGCTCGATGCCGATGAAGCGGCGACCGAGCCGGCGCGCGACCGCACCCGTCGTGCCGGAACCGAAGAACGGATCGAGCAGGACGTCGCCGGGTTTCGTCGACGCTACGACCACGCGATGGAGCAGCGCCTCCGGCTTCTGCGTCGAATGGGCTTTGTCGCCGCTCTCATCCTTGAGGCGTTCGCCCCCGGAACAGATGGGCAGGTTCCAGTCCGAGCGCATCTGGAGTTCGTCGTTCAGCGATTTCATCGCTTCATAGTTGAAGGTGTAGCTCTTCTGCTTGCGGTCCTTGACGGCCCAGATCAGCGTTTCGTGAGCGTTGGTGAAGCGCCGGCCGCGGAAGTTCGGCATGGGATTGGTCTTCCGCCACACGACATCGTTCAGGATCCAGAATCCCAGATCCTGAAGGACCGTGCCGACGCGGAAGATGTTGTGATAGGAGCCGATGACCCACAGCGCGCCGGTATCCTTGAGCACGTGGCGGGCAGCACCGAGCCAGTCGCGCGTGAAGCGGTCGTAATCGGCAAAACTGGCGAACTGGTCCCAATGGTCGTCCACCGCATCGACCCGGCTGTTGTCGGGCCGGCGCAATTCGCGCTCGAGCTGGAGATTGTAGGGCGGATCGGCAAACACGATGTCCGCGCAGCCGGCCGGCAGCGACCTCATCGTTTCGACGCAGTCGCCTTCGAGCACGCGGTCGACCGCATCCTCGAACTTCAGCCCCTCGGCCATCCCGTCCCCCTTTTATCCACAATGGGGCGGAGAGTGATTCGCTGGAGTCCACAGGTCAAGAGTCTTTGGAATCAAAGCCTTAGATTAGAGTCTTGAGGATTCCCACCGTACAAGATGTTGTGCACAGGGGCGAAGCTGCGACGATGATGCAGGCAGGGGCCCAGACGGCTCAGCGCGTCGAGATGTTCTTCGGTGCCGTAGCCCTTGTTGGTGATCCAGCCATAGCCGGGATGCTCCCGGTGAAGCGCCTGCATCATCCGGTCGCGGGTGACCTTGGCGATAATCGAGGCGGCGGCGATCGACACCGAGCGTCCATCGCCACCGACGATGGTGTCGCAGGGGCAGGGAAGTACCGGCGCGTCATTGCCGTCGACCAGCGCGAAGGCAGCGGGGATGGCCAACGCGCGAATGGCGCGCGCCATGGCGAGATGTGTGGCCTGACGGATGTTGACGAGGTCGATCTCGTCGACGCTCGCTTCGCCAACCCCCACGCAGACGGCGCGTTCCATGATGGCGGCAAACGCATTTTCGCGCGCTTCCGCCGTCATCTGCTTGGAGTCGTTGAGCCCCCTGGGGATGCGCCTGGGCTCGAAGATCACCGCCGCGGCAACAACGGGCCCGGCCAACGGCCCGCGGCCGGCTTCATCGACCCCGGCGACGGGACCGGCCATCTTCGCGAGAATTTTGCCTTCGAAGACGTAATTCGGCATGGGCGCAGTGTGGCAGACGCGGCGCTCCACTGAAATCGCCGGTCCAGGACAAAACACGTTCTATCCACAACCCAGCACGATGCCATGGGACGATTTGGAAATCGGCTGAATGGCGAGGATCGTGAATCCGGCCTTCTCGAAGGCTGCGCAAGCCGCCGAAATTTCGTCCGGTTGCCGGCTTATCGGATTGGGCACGCCGCGCCGCGCAAGTCTGCCGTGGCGGCGAAGCGCGACAACAAAACGGCCCTGCGGCGCAAGCATCGACCGGACCTGCGCGAGAGTCTCTTCCGGATTGCGCCAGAACTGAAACGAATGCATCGCGGCGATGGCATCGAACCGCCCCGTTGCGGGAAGCGAATTGTCCTCGCCAAGCTTGAGTTCGATTTCGGCCTTCTTGCGATAGCGCCTCAACCGCTTGCCTGCCGTTTCAAGCATGAGCGGGGAGGGATCGACCCCGAATGCCCTGTTCACATGCAATTTGCGGATGGCGAGTTCGATCTGCGCGCCGGTGCCGAATCCGATTTCCAGATAGCTTGCCGGCGATGCCGCCCGCATCTGATCGATGGCCCAGCGATAGGCTCCCCCGTTCAGCTTCGTCATCAGCCAGCCGAACACGCGACCGGTGAAGCCGCTGGGCCGCATGGCTTGCGAGAGGCGTTCATTGTCCTGGGTCACGGTCATGCGGCACGACTGAGGATGTCTGCCGGGAAATCCTACATCCCGCGGCGCCGCACTCAAAACCTGCGTTGTGTCAGCGTTAAGAACGCGCGGCCCGCCGGCTTCACAACAGCGCGAGCTGATCGCCGACCTGCGCCGGTTTGCGGAACTTTGTGAGCGTAAGCGGAGATGTGCTGCGATTGAGGCCCAGCCGCTTGACCGCCATGTGGAACCGCCGCGCGATCATTTCCGCATAGGGCCCGGTTCCGCGCATGCGGGTGTGCCAGGTGCTGTCGTAGTCCTTGCCGCCGCGCATCTGACGCACGAGCGACATTACGTGCCTGGCGCGATCGGGCGCGTTCGTGTCGAGCCATTCGCGAAACAAATCCTTGATCTCGAGCGGCAGGCGCAGCAGAACATATCCCGCGCGCTCCGCGCCCGCCTCCACGGATGCTTCGAGAACCGATTCCAGTTCCTCGTCATTGAGCGCAGGGATCACGGGCGCGAACATCACGCCGGCGGGAACGCCGGCGGCATGCAACTCCTTGATGGCCTGAAGACGGCGCGGCGGCGTGCCCGCGCGCGGCTCCATCTCGCGGGCGAGCTTGCGGTCGAGCGTGGTGATCGAGATGGCGGCCTTGGCAAGCCCCATCTCCGCCATCGGCGCCAGGATATCGAGATCGCGCAAGATGAGCGGCGACTTCGTCACGATCCCCACCGGATGGCGAAATTCGTACAGCACTTCGAGGATCGAACGCGTGATGCGCAGACGCTTCTCGACCGGCTGATAGGGATCGGTGTTGGTCCCCATGGCGATGACTTTCGGCACATAACCGGGCGCGG
>JBEKLK010000055.1:0-13286 GCA_050010235.1 Rhizomicrobium sp. | reverse complement strand
GGCCGGGCGGTTCTTCTCGAGAAAGAAATGTCCGATCCAGGCCGGCGCGTAGCCGGCCACCAGCGCCACAAGCACGAACCACAGATCGAACGTCGCGATCAGGGCGAGGATCGAGAAGACGGCAAGTCCGGTCCCGACAAAATGGATCGCCCGGGTCTGGGGCTTGGAATGCTGTTGCAGATAAAAAGGCCAGAACTCGCCATAGGTTTTGATGCGTTCGACGGCTGGCATGCCTTCACTCCGTGTTCGCGGGGCGCGGAATGGGATTCGGAACGTTCGAACTGCCTGTTGGTGGCAATCTTGGCGGACTTGGCGCCGTGGCGGCTGCGGGATCGTTGAACTGGGTCACGGGTCGCGATGCGGGCGCGGGCTTCGGCAACCCGAGGTCGGTCGCAAACAATTGCGTGACGTAGATCGTGTCGCCGTTCACTGCGGCGCCCACGCCGCTGCGATCGTAACCGGCGAATGACAGATTGTCCTTGTGGCTCTGACTTGCGAGCCAGGTATCGACGAAGCGGCGAGCAAAGACGTCGACATCGACGCCCTGCGATTTGAGATAGTGCTGCGCCGCGAGATTCTCGCCCAGGAGACCCTGAAAGTCGGCGTCCTCATCCATAATGATGGAGGCCGAGGTCTGGCCGTCAGGCGAGGCGTGCGCAAAATAGTTTTTCGCCGCCATGTCTTCGCTGCGCCGGCGCGCCACGCCGATTAATTCCGAGTCGAGCACCAGAGTTTTCGCCTTGGCGTCGATCTTATGCCGCTCGTCCTGTACCAGGTCGAAGATGCGTTGTTCGAGCGCCGCCATTTGCGTGCGCGGGTCCGCCGGAGGCGCGACGACAGCCGCCTTCTGGCCCGCGCAACCTGCGCAGACCAGCAGAAGAAACACGATCGCATGCTTGCGCACGGCGCGAGCCGAAGGTCTAGTGGACAAACTCGAACAATCCGGCCGCACCCATGCCGCCGCCGATGCACATCGTGACGACGCCGTATTTCGCCTTGCGGCGGCGGCCTTCGAGCAGGATATGTCCCGTCATGCGCGCGCCCGACATGCCATAGGGATGGCCGATGGAAATCGCTCCGCCATTGACGTTGAGCTTCTCGTGGGGAATGCCGATGCGATCCGCGCAATAGAGCACCTGGCTCGCGAACGCCTCGTTCAACTCCCACAGATCGATGTCGTCCGGCTTCAGGCCATGGCGTTCCAGCAATCGCGGCACGGCGAACACGGGACCGATTCCCATCTCGTCGGGCTCGCAGCCGGCCACCGCGAAGCCGCGGAAGATGCCGAGCGGCGTGATATTCTTCTGCTGCGCCACTTTCGAATCCATCACCACGCAAGCCGATGCGCCGTCGGGAAACTGCGACGCATTTCCGGCCGTGATGTATTTGCCTTCCTTGATCTCCCGGCCGCCGCGGAACACGGGCTGCAGAGCCTGCAACCCTTCCAGCGTCGTGTCGGGACGGTTGCACTCGTCGCGATCGACGGTGACGTCGACAACCGATTCCTGGCCCGTGGCCTTGTCCGTCTTCTTCATTTTGGTCGGCAGCGGGACGATCTCGTCCTTGAACCTGTTCGCCTGCTGGGCCGCGGCTGTGCGGCGCTGGCTCTCGAGCGCATAGGCATCCTGGCGCTCGCGGCTGACATTGTAGCGCGCGGCCACGACTTCGGCCGTCTCGATCATCGACATCCACAGTGCCGGCTTGATCTCCATCAGATGTTCTTCGGTGAGGTTCTTGGTGTTCATCCCGCCCATCTGCACCAGCGAGATGGATTCGACGCCCGAACCGATCGCGATCGGTGTCGCTTCGGTCATCACTTGCTGCGCCGCCATCGCGATCGCCTGCAAGCCGGACGAGCAAAAGCGGTTGATCGTCGTGCCGGCGGTCGTGACCGGGCAGCCGGCCCAGATCGCCGCGAGACGCGCAATATTGAAGCCGGTCGCGCCTTCGGGATTGGCGCAGCCCATGTAAACGTCTTCGACTTCCTTGGGATCGATCTTGGCCCGGGCGACGGCGTTCTTGACGGCGTGGCCGCCCATGACCGCGCCATGGGTCATGTTGAATCCGCCGCGGACGGATTTTGCGAGACCGGTGCGGGCAGTCGAGACGATGACGGCTTCTTTCATGGCAATTCTCCGATGTGAGCGGCGGGCAAGCTAGCCCTCTCCGGAGAGACACGAAAGCCCCGGCTCCCGACGGCCGGCCGGCCGGCGGTCGCGTCAGATATACGCGCCCAATTCCGTGAGTTCGGCTGCAATTGCGGCGCGGCGGCGATTGACCACCATGTTGTCGTGAAGCGAGCGCACGGTGTTGCTGCCGGTTTTCACGAACAAGAACGGAAAGATTCCGTGGAGCACGCAAGCCAGTCCGGCCAGGATCATGCGGCTGCCGAAGCGGGCCGCGCTTCCCATGTGCTGAAGATAGGTTTCGCCGACGGAGCGCGGATGGTCGATAAAAAGACGGCCGATCATGGGAGCCTCGCGAATCTGACGATGATCCCATGCTATCGCAGGCAAGGGAAAAAACATTATCGATTCTACTAGCATATCACGATTTTCTAGAATAATATTCTACATAATGAAAATATGCAGGACGAATGAACCCTATCGATCAGATCGACCGCAAGCTCCTGGCCCTGCTGCAGCATGATGCCAGCCTGACGGTCGCCGAGCTTGGGGAGCGGATCGGTCTATCCTCGACGCCCTGCTGGAAGCGGCTCAAACGCCTCGAAGACGAAGGTTATATCGAGCGGCGGGTCGCTCTGGTGAATCGGGTCAAGGTGGGACTTCCCGTCACCGTTTTTGTGAGCATCCGCACCAACAGTCACGACGAAGCGTGGCTTGTCGATTTTGCCGACACGGTTTGCGGGTTTCCCGAAGTCGTCGAAGTTTATCGCATGAGCGGCGAAGTCGATTATCTGATGAAGGTCGTGACCTCGGACATCGACGGCTATGACCGCTTCTACAAGCGTTTGATCCGCGCCGTGAAATTGACGGACGTCTCGTCGGCATTCGCGATGGAGCAGATCAAGTCTTCGACGGAATTGCCTCTTCTGCTGCCGGAGAGTTAAACGCCGCGGCTTGCATTTTCGGCAAGCGCGCGCTGCACGCGTGCGCGCACATAGATGGGATAGCGCGCGGTGAAGATGACGGCCAGCGCGAGCGCGGCCAGGCCTACCGCGATATCGAGCGCCAGCGGAAATCTTTTGTCGAAAGTCGCGGCGGCGTCCGCCGCCGTCGTCGCTGCGAAAGCCAGCGTCCAGACCGCGGTGATGATGTAGTTGGTCCGGATGAAGACGGGCGTATCCCAGAATTCCCGCGGCGTTTGCTCGCGCGCATACTGAAGCGTGAACGGATTGCGGATCGCCATCGAAGCAAGCGCGATCAACAGCAATCCGCAATCGACGACGAGCCGCACCGCCTGCAGGGACAGGCTGGGCTGAACAAAGCCCGCATACAGCGCCAGAAGTCCGAACAGGATCGTGCTGCCGACGTCGAGCACCCGCAGGATACGCGTATGCGCGAAGTCCCGGATGCCCATCGCAAAGGCGGTTGCGAAGGCCACCCACAGCGCAAGGCTCACCGACACGTTCGTCAGCAACGCGAACAGAATGAAGGGCAGAAAGCCCAGCAGAATGCCCATCGGGTGTCCCCTGACTGAAGCGTCGGCCGGTCGTGGCCCGGAAGATCAGAAGCCGGGAACCACGAGGACTGCCTCGGGTTGCCGGCTTCGACGCTTCAAGGCATCACTGCGCCGTCAATGTGCAGGCGCTGCCGCGGGCGCGGGAGCCGCCGGCGCCTTTTTTTGCTTTCCTTGTGCATAGAGCGACCACAGATGCGCGGCTTTCGTTTTTGCCGGGGTTTGGTTGACCTGCGCAAGAGTCTGAATCGCGTCGTCGTACTTTCCCTGCGCGACGAGCACCGCGCCCAGGAGCAGAGGCCCCTCGCCCGGATCCTTCAAACCGCCTTTTGCGATTCCGCGCCGGGCGGCCGCTTCGGCGTCGGCATAACGCCCATAGCCCCAATAGTCCTCGCCGAGTTTCACGTCCTGCTCGCCGGTCTTGCTTTTTTCGGCTGCTGCGGCGTACGAGGAAAGCGCACGCTCGTCCTGGGCGGCATCCTTACGGCCCTTGCCCATCAACTCGCTGGCCTGCGCGTTCGAAAGCTTGCCGCTCGCGATACCTTTCTGAAGAACATTCACGGCTTCGGTGGGATAGCCCAATTGCTCGGCCACGCCCGCAAGCGCCGTGTAATCGTCGCTCGCCGACATCGCACCGGCAAAAATCTGGAGCCGGAGCAGGTAAAGCGCGTCAATGTCCTTCAGTCCTTTCGTGGAGAGCGAGACATCGACAAGCTGCCGCCACGAATCGGCGGAATTGTCCGGGTCCGTCAGCACAAGCGATTCAAGCGTTTGTTCCGCTCCCGCTTCGTCGTGCTGCCCGGCTTGGGCGTTCAGGATGATCCGTTGCGAATTGGCGTCGGGCGGCGTGCCGGCGGCCTTGGCGGCGTCGATGTTCTTCTGCGCATATTCCTTCGCATGCGCCATATCCTTGAGATTGTAATAGTCGACGGCGATGTTCGCGTCTTCATCCGCGGTTAGCGGACGCAAGGCCGCGAGCGCCAGGCCGTAGGTAACAGCCTTCTGATAGTGATTGGCGGCGGAAGAGAGAACCAGCGCGTTGCGGTAGATCTCCGGCTTGTCCGCGTCCGGCATTGCGGGCGAGTCTGCCGCGGCTTCGCTGGCCGTCGTGGCTGTCGCGGTGTCCTTCAAGTTGAAGGCAACAATGACAAGAACCTGGTTGATTCGGTAGTCGTCGAACGGCGTGCGGGTGGCGACGGCCTGTGCTTCTTTGATCTTCGCCAACGCCGTCGCATAGTCTTTCGTCTGAACCGCCGCGACGGCATCCGCTAGCGGCTTGGCCACGGCCGAACTCACCTTGTCGCCCGCAGCTTGCGCGGACCCGGTCCCTAACAGCGTCGATGCGCCCGCCGTGGCGCAAAGCAGCGAAGCAGCCAAAGCTGCGCGGACAATCCTGTTCATCGTCATTTCCTCTGTTGAATCGCGTGCGGCACTTCCGGAAGGTTTCCGGGTCGCTCTGTTTCCCCAAACCGCGAAATCTAGTGCAGCCCGTTTGTGTTTCCAATGTGTCGATTCGTACGACGTGTTGCACCCTGCGATATTGCACCGCAGCGCAAAACTGCCTATCAGGGTTTGGGGCAGAAAAGACCTTCAGCATCTTATGGTTGAGCACGTTTCCGCATTGCCCGATGGGGCCGTCGAAGTCTCCATTGGGGGCTTTAACCGTTTTGTCGGCCCGTTGTTCCGTTTGCCGGCTTCGGGGGACGACGAGATCCGGCGCTTCGCATTCGTGGTTGCCGACAAGCACATGAATTCGGCCGGCACGGTTCACGGCGGGATGCTGATGGCGTTTGTGGATGTTGCCATGAGCCAGACCGCGCGAGCGGTTTCCGGAGCCAAGAGTTGCAGCACCGTCTCGCTCAACTGCGATTTTGTGGGCCCCGGGCGGCTCGGCGATATGGTCGAAGCGCGCGTGCGGGTCACGCGACGCGCGCGCACCATGGTGTTCATGTCGGGCGAACTCGTGACGGGTGATCGCACGCTTCTTGTCGCCACCGGACTCTGGAAAGTCCCCGTCGAGTCATGACGGAGATCACACCCCCCTTGCCGGGATACGTCCAGACGAAGCTCATCGATCCGTTCGAGATTTTTGTGGGCCCGGTGTTCGAAACGGGCGCGCCCGGAGCACGGCGTTTCATTTTTCGCGTCGACGAGCGCCACGTGAACATGCGCGGCGTATTGCATGGCGGCATGCTGATGACCTATGCCGATCTCGCGCTTGGCGCCGCGGTGTGGGATGCGACCGACTACGCGCCCAGCGTGACGCTCAACATGCATACCCAATTCCTGAAGCCGTCGCATGCGGGCGATATCGTCGAAGTGGCGCCCGTTCTGACGCGCAAGACGCGCGCACTCGTTTTCATGCGGGGCGACTTCACGGTGGCGGGCGAGACGGTCTTTACGGCTGAGAGCGTCTGGAAGCTTCTCGGCCAGGATTGATGCCCCTGTAAGACCTTGTTTACCACGAGGTGCGACGCTGGGCTGGGGCAAGGAGGGTTTCCGGTCATGCGCGAGCCGCGCCCGGCAGAACTTGTGCTGGGGTCGGTTCAATTGGGCGTTTCCTATGGAGCGGCCAATCGGACCGGAAAGCCCACGCGCGCCGCAGCCTTGCGGCTGGTCGGCCGTGCGGTCGACGCCGGGATCACCAAATTCGATACGGCGCGCGCCTATGGCGACAGCGAAGACCGTCTCGGCGAGGCGCTGCGCACCCGCAGGGCCGTCCGCACGACGACCAAATTGAGCCCGTTGGCGGATCTTGCGCCCGACGCGTCGCGTCGCGACGTGCGCGCAGCCGTCGATGTCAGCATCGAAGAGTCGCTCTATGCCCTCAGGCGCGAGCAGATCGATTGCCTCTTGTTGCATCGCGCCGCCCACATGACGGATTTCGACGGGGCGGTCTGGGAGCGGTTGATCGAAAGGCTGGAAGACGGAACCATCCTCGCGCTTGGCGTTTCCGTGCAATCCCCGGCAGAGGCGTTGACCGCGCTGGGCTGCCGCGATGTGAGCCACCTGCAGCTTCCGTTCAATCTTCTCGACTGGCGTTGGGCCGAGGCCGGACTCGTCGAGCGGATTCGTGCCCGTCCGCAGGTGACCATCCATGCGCGCAGTGTGTTCCTGCAAGGGCTGCTGGCGGCTGACGATCCTTCGATCTGGCCGCGGATCGACGGTGTGGACGCGTCGTCGCTGATTGCGACGATCGCGGACATCGCGCGCGATTTCGACAGGCAGAGCGCGGCCGATCTTTGCGTCGCCTATGCGCGCGGTCAGGACTGGATCGACGGCGTCGTCGTCGGCATGGAGACCGAGGATCAACTCGACGACAATCTGCGGCTCTTCCTGCGTCCGCCTCTGGCTCCGGAAGATTGCGCAAAAATCGCCGCCCGGTTGCCGCGCGTTCCTGCGCAGCTTCTCAATCCCGCGCAATGGCCGCGGAAGGCGTGACGATGGCCGCACGAGAGACTGCGCCGGATCTATTCCGCCTGGACGGACGGATTGCTTTTGTGTCCGGCGCCGCGGGCCATCTCGGACGCGCCATGACCATGGCGCTGGCCAGCGCCGGCGCGCACGTGATCGTCAACGGACGCAACGAGGCGCGCCTCAAGGATTTCGAAGGGGAACTGGCGTCTCTGGGACACTCGGTCGAACGAGCGGCATTCGACATGGCAGCACCCGAACGCGTCCGCGCATACTTCTCAGGTCGCCCCCGCATCGATATTCTCGTGAACAACGCCGTTGCGATGACGCCCAAGCCATTCGCCGCGCTGGAGACGATCGATTTCGACGAAACCTATCGCTCCGGTGTCGTAGCCGCGTTCGAAGCCGTGCGCGCAGCTCTTCCCGCGCTGCGCAAAGCCGTGGACGCCGCGGGCGATGCGAGCGTCGTCAACATTGCGTCCATGTATGGCGTGGTTTCGCCCGACAGGCGTATCTACGCGAAGCCCGAGCAGGCGAGCCCGTTCCACTACGGCCCGGCCAAGGCGGCGCTGCTGCAATTGACCCGCCACCTCGCCGCGGAGCTTGGGCCATCGGGTATTCGCGTGAACGCACTGATGCCGGGACCGTTTCCCCGCGATCAGGTTGCAGCAGACGATCCCGCCTTCGCCGAACGCCTCGCATCGCGCACGATGCTGGGCCGCACGGGCAGGGCAGACGAAATTGCGGGGCCCTTGCTGTTTCTCGCCTCGAAGGCTTCCACGTTTGTGACCGGTTCGACGCTCACAATCGATGGCGGCTGGACGGCCTGGTAAGCTACAAGGGCGGCGGGCAATCGATGAACATGGCATTTCTGTCCTCCTTCCGTGTCGGTCGCGAAACGGTCTATCCGGACTCGCTGCGTGCGCGTCTGCGCAATTTTCCATTGCTGAACGAGGTGGGCGAAGCCGCCCTGAAGCGGCTGCTGGCCGAGGCGAACTGGTTCGGTCTGCCGGGGGGGACGCTTCTCAAGCGCGACGGCGAGAACAACCACGCGCTGTTCCTGGTCGTCACCGGCAGCCTCGGCGTGTTCGTGGAAGACGACAATGGCGCAAGGCGCCTGGTCGCGCATGTGCAGGCCGGCGAGACCGTCGGCGAGATGTCGCTAATCTCGGGCGAGCCGCATTCGGCGCAGCTCGTCGCGTTGCGCGACACCGAACTCCTGCGCATCAGCCGCGAGGGGTTCGATTCTCTCATCGCCCGTCACCCGCGCGTGATGCTCAACCTGATGCGCATCATCGTGCGCCGGTTGCAGGAGACGACGCATCGGCCCACCGACGGCTCGCGGCCCAAGACATTCGCCATCGTTCCCCTGCAGGACGGATTGCAGAACGAGCCGATCGCGCAGCGCGTCGCGGCGGCGCTCGTGGAAATGGGTTCGAAAGCGGCCGTTCTGGATTCGAGCGCGGCCGACCAGCCCGCCGAATGGTTCAATGCGTTCGAAGCGACGCACGACATCGTGTTCTACCGTGGCGAGGCGCCCGACAGTCCGTGGACCAATCTGTGTCTCAGGCAGGCCGATCGCATCTATCTGTTGGCGCGCTCGGATCAACCGCTCCCGCTGCGTCCGCTCGATATGCCCGCGTTCAAGGAACGTGCGACCGGCAGGCCGCAGCTTCTCCTTCTGCATCCGCAAGGCCGCAGCGAAGGGCTTCCCGATCATTTCGCGCTGCGCAGCGGAATCTTCCAGTCGCATCACCATATCCGCGCGGGCAAGCCCGACGACATCAAGCGGCTGGCGCGATTCATTTCCGGGCGCGCGGTCGGCCTCGTGCTGGCCGGCGGCGGCGCGCGCGGTTTCGCTCATATCGGCGTCATCAAGGCCCTGGTCGAAGCGCATGTGCCGATCGATCAACTGGGCGGCACCAGCATGGGCGCGATCATCGCCGCGGGGCTCGCGCTCGAATGGGATGTGGCGGAGCTGACGGCGCGCATGCGGGCTGCCTTCGTCGACAACAACCCCCTGTCCGACTACACGCTGCCGCTCATCGCACTGGTGCGCGGACGCAAAGTGTCCAATCTGCTGCGCGAGAATTTCGGCGAAGGCCGAATCGAGGAACTGGCCAAGCCTTTCTTTTGCGTGTCGTCCGATCTCACCTCCGGCCGCATTCATGTGCATCGCGCCGGGCCCGTGTGGCGCGCCCTGCGTGCCAGCGTGGCGCTGCCCGGCATTCTTCCACCGGTGACGCATCACGGCCATCTGCTGGTCGACGGCGGTGTGATGAACAATCTCCCCGTCGACGTGATGGCGCAGAACGCACAGGGTCCGATCATCGCGTCGGATGTCACCGGCGAACTCGATCTGCGGGTGGCCGACGATCAATATGGCGAGCGACCAATCTGGTGGCTGCTGGCGCAGCGCATGCGCGGCACGCCGTCCATCGTTTCCATCCTGATGCGTTCGGGCACCGTCGGTTCGGAAGCGCAGCGCCGCGTGGTGCGCGAGCAGGCGGATTATCTGTTCGAGCCGCCGCTCAAGGATCTGGGCCTGCGCGACTGGAAGGCGTTCGACCGCGCGATCGCGGAAGGCTATGCGCACGCCACTTCGATGATCGAACAGCATGGCATTCCGCTGACCGACGTCTGGAGCGAAGGCCCCGCCGTCGCCATCCCGCACAAGGAAGCGGTTTAGCTTCTTACAGCGTCACTTTCCTCAGCGGCTGCAGATCCGCGAAATTCGGCGCGCGCTTTTCCGACTTGGCGACGAAGGATTCGCGCATGTCGACTTCCGGGTTGTACATCCCGGCCTGCCAGGTCGCGATGTAGTCGAGGCCGTCTGCGATCGAATGGTCGCGGGCGTAATTGATCATCACCTTCGAGCCGTGAACGGCCAGCGGCGATTTCTCCGCGATTTCCTTCGCGAGCGACATCACGTGAGTCAGCATCTCTTCCTGGGTCGCAAACACATCGTTGACGAGGCCGATCTCCTTGGCCGTCTGCGCCGGCAGGCGGCGGCCCGAATAGGCGAGCTCGCGCACCCAACCCTGCGGCATCAGATTGCACAGGCGCGGGAAGGTGCCGACATCGGCCGTCATGCCGATATTGATTTCCTGCACCACGAAGAAGGCATCCTGGGTCGCATAGCGGCAATCGCAGGCGCTCGAAAGATCGACGGCGCCGCCGATGCAGCCGCCCTGGATCGCGATCAGCACGGGAATGCGCGCGCGATCGATGACGTTGAACGTCTCCTGGATGTCGAGCACGTGCAGGCGAAGATTGGCCGCGGAGCGTCCCCGTTCCGGCCGCTCGCCGGGGGCCTTGCCTTGCGCCGCGGTGAACACAGAAAGATCCATGCCGGCCGAGAAATGCTTGCCGGTCGAAGAGATCACGATCACGCGCGCCTTCGCCTCGTGATCGATCTCGCGCACGATCTCGGGAAGCTCCCGCCAGAACTCCGGCACCATCGTATTCAGTTCGCTCCCGCGCTTGAGTTGGATATGCGCGACGCGGTCGGCGATCTCGACGTTGAAGCAGCGATAGGTCATGGCACACTCCATATCTGGTCGCCCGAGCCATAGCATGCTCGCGGCCGCGCCGGGAACACCCTTGCCGCCCGGGAGCATCGGGGTTCTACTCGCGGGCTGGGAAACAGCGGGAAAGAAGCCATGCCGATCAATTACGACGAGATCATGCAGCTCAAATCGGGCGTCGACACGTTCCGCTACACGGAGCGGGACTCGATGCTTTATGCGCTGGGGATCGGCTTCGGCCGCGATCCGCTGAACCTGGCGGAGCTGCCTTTCGTCTATGAGAACGGCCTGCGCACCATCCCCACCATGGCGACGGTGGTCGCGTGGGGAAATTCGACCATGGGCAAAACGGGCATCAACTATCTGATGGTCGTTCACGGCGAGCAGCGCCTGACCATCCACAAGACCTTGCCGACCTTCGCCGAAATCACGGCCGAAGATCGCGTGGTAGGCGCGTTCGATAAAGGCAAGGACAAAGGCGCGGTGGTGGTGACCGAAAAGGTCATCAAGCTGAAGGAGACGGGCGAAAAACTCTGCACGCTCAGTTCGACGACGTTCGCGCGCGGCGATGGCGGTTTCGGCGGACCGAAGGACGGCGCGCCGGTTCCCCATCCCATTCCCGATCGCGCGCCGGATCTCGTGCAGGCCTGCGACACGCGGCCGGACCAGGCGTTCATCTATGCGTTGTCCGGAGACCGCAATCCCCTCCATCGCGATCCGAATGTGGCCAAGATGGCGGGCTTCCCGCGGCCGATCCTGCATGGCTTGTGCACCTACGGCACGGCGTGCCGCGCCATCGTCTCGACCATCTGCAAATACGATGCGACGAAGATCACGGGCTTCGACGTGCGCTTCTCCGCGCCGGTGTTTCCCGGCGAAACGATCGTGACGGAAATGTGGGTCGACGGCCCCATCGTCTCCTTCCGTTCGAAGCTCAAGGAGCGCGACGTGGTCGTCATCAACAACGGCAAGTGTACGCTTGCATCCTGACGACGATCCGCGGGCGCAAGCCGACGCGCTCGTCGCCGAGGGCCGCGCCGGTGAAGCCGTCGCACTCCTGGAGGCGATGGTCGAACAGAACCGCGGCGGGCTCCTGCTGCGCAGCAGCCTGGTGCGGGCTCTGATCGCGGCCGGCGATACCGCAGCAGCGCTCGATACGGCGCGCGAGAGCGCTGCGCTCTATTCGGGCGTGGCGGTGGCCGCCGTAACATTGGGCGAGGCTCTTCTCGCGGCCGGTCACCTGCCCACGGCCATCGGCGAATTCCAGCGCGCGCTGCGTCTCGATCCGGCGCTTGTCGAGGCGCGAATCCGGTTGGGCGATACGTGGCTTGAAGCGGGCGAAGCGGAAAAGGCGCTGGAAGCTTTCGACGCGATCGACGAAGCGGAGCGGCCGCCGCATCTCGTAAGCCGGATCGCCGAAGCCCGTGCGATGCGCGAGAGATCGCGCTCCGATCCGCGCTATGTGCGCCATCTGTTCGATCAGTTCTCGTCCGATTACGACGCGCGCATGCTGGGTCAACTGGGATATGGCGCGCCTGCGATCCTGCGCCGCCTGGCAGATCTCACCGTTCCCGACCGCGGACGGACCTATTCCATTCTCGATCTCGGTTGCGGCACGGGCCTCGCGGGAGTTGCGTTCAAAGACATGGCGTCGAGACTCGACGGTATCGATCTGAGCCCTGCGATGATCGAGAAAGCGCGGTCGCGCGGAATTTACGACGTGTTGCGTGTCGCCGATCTTGAAACTGCGCTCGAAGGAGACAGCTGCGAATACGATTTGATGCTCGCAGCCGACACGCTCGTCTATCTCGGCGATCTCGCAAAGGTTTTTGCGGGCGCGCATCGCGGATTGCTCCGCGGCGGAGCGTTTCTGTTCAC
Organism: Rhizomicrobium sp.; assembly: GCA_050010235.1. Lineage (GTDB taxonomy): Bacteria > Pseudomonadota > Alphaproteobacteria > Micropepsales > Micropepsaceae > Rhizomicrobium. The sequence continues at coordinate 828 of JBEKLK010000055.1, read as the reverse complement.
GGTCGAGAAGAAAGACGGCGAGGGATTCGAGATCGGACCCAAGCGCCGCTGGCGCCATTCGGAATCCTATCTTCGTCAAGAGGCGCTGCGTGCGGGATTCGAACTTGCGGGATTTCTGGAATGCCATCCCCGAACCGAATCCGGCGTACCGGTGGAAGGCTATGCAATCGCGCTGCGCAAAACTTAAAAGGGATTTCGCGGCTGCCTTTCGGCAGCCGCGTATCCCAGAGGCAACTCGGAAAGCTTAGTGGTGATGACCCCAGCCGCCGTGGCCCCATCCACCGTGGCCCCAACCGCCGTGACCCCATCCACCGGGACCCCAACCGCCGCGGCCCCAGCCGTAACCGCCGAAGCCGACGCCGACATAGCCCGGGCCATAATAGCCGGGATAACCGCAGTAATACGGGTTGGCATAGTACCCGCAGTAACCCGGGCCATAGGCCGGTCCAACCGGCACGCCGACGCCGATGCCGACATGGACGCCGGCTTCCGCGGGGGCCGCTGCCGCCACGGCGACGCCGCAAGCCATCAGGGCACCTACCGCAAATTTCGCCATCGTTTTCATGATCAAGTCTCCTTCTGGGGTTTCCGTGCCCGGTTTCTTGGGCGCGTTTTCGTGTTGTGCTGAATATGGACGGTGGCGATGAACCTCCCCTGCGTGAGCCGTTCATCCTGTGTTCATCGCTGCCGGAATGACCGAAAATGCGCTGTTTCTCCGGGTTTTTGAGGTGAAAACTGTGGAAATAAGAATGATCACGTTTTCGTGATCGGCTTTCATCGAGGCCGCGGATGTCCTGGACGCGGCGCCGGAAGATCACGGAATAGAGT
>JBEKLK010000054.1:0-18812 GCA_050010235.1 Rhizomicrobium sp. | reverse complement strand
GCTTGACCGAGTTTTCGCCTTTGACGCCTGAGGCGGCCTCTTCGACATTGTCCTCGATGTTCTGGGAGAAATTGAACTCGACGCCGGGAAAGCGGGTTTCCAGCGCCTGGTTCATCCAGTCGGTCAGCTTGTCCTTGTCGAGGCCCGAGGGCCATTGGTCGAACGGCTTGAGCGGGACGTAGAACTCCGCGTTAAAAAAGCCCGTGGCATCGGTGCCGTCGTCGGGCCGCCCGTTCTGCGACACGACCGTGATCGTCTCGGGATAGCTCTTGATGATCCGGCGCATCTCGTTGACGTAGCGGTTGGCTTCCTCCAGCGACACCGAAGTCGGCATCGTCGCGCGAATCCAGAAATTGCCTTCTTCGAGATGCGGCAGGAATTCCATGCCGAGGGACCAGGCCATGAGCATCGCCGTGCCGAACAGCAGCAACATGCCGCCGAATGCGACGATCCGATTGACGAGCGCGAATTTCACGATGGGCGACGTCACGCTGCGTAGAAAGCGCACGACGAAGGTCTCGGTTTCTTCCAGTTTCTCCGGCAGGAACAGTGCGCTGAGGGCCGGCGTTACCGTGAAGGTCGCCAGCAACCCGCCCGCGATCGCATAGGCATAGGTTCGCGCCATGGGCCCGAAGATGTGTCCCTCGACGCCCGACAGCGTGAACAGCGGGACGAACGCCGCGACGATGATGGCCGCAGAAAAGAAGATCGCCTGGCTGACTTCCTGACCCGAGACCAGGATGGCGCCCAGATTGCCGTGGAGCCCGGCAAGCCGGGCGCGTTCGCGCCGGCTCGCACGGTCGGGCCGGTCGGCAATGGAGCCGGTGAGATGGCGATAGATGTTTTCCATCATGATGACAGTGGCGTCGACGACCAGTCCGAAATCGATCGCGCCGACCGACAGCAGGTTCGCGGACTCGCCGCGGATGACGAGAATGGTGATGGCGAACAGGAGCGCAAACGGGATCGTCACGGCGACGATCAATGCGCTGCGCAGATTGCCGAGAAATATCCACTGCACGAGGAATATGAGAATAATTCCCATCGCCATGTTTTCCAACACGGTATGGGTGGTGACGTTGATGAGATCGGTGCGATCGTAGATCGTTTCGATGTGAACGCCGGGTGGAAGAATGCCCGTGGCGTTGATCTCGGCGACCTCGGCCTCCACGGCGCGGATGGTCGGCATGCTTTTCTCGCCGCGCTGCATGAGGACGATGCCCTGCACGATATCGTCGTCATCGTCCTGGCCCGCTATCCCGAGGCGCGGCTGGTGGCCCACGGTGATGGTGGCCACGTCGCCCAGCAGCACGGGCGAGCCGTTGTTCGACGCAAGAACCGTGTTTCGGACGTCGTCCATGGATCGCACCAGACCGACACCGCGAACGATGGCCGCCTGCGGGCCGATATTCAGGGTCTGGCCGCCCACATTCACATTGCTGTTGTTGAGCGCCTGGAGAACCTGAGGTAACGAAATTCCGTAGCTCAGAAGTTTGTGTTGATCGACGGTGACATCGTAGGTCTTCGTCTTCCCGCCCCATCCCGTGACGTCGATGACACCCGGCACCGCCTTGAAGCGGCGCTCCAGGACCCAGTCCTGAAGCGTTTTCAAATCCGTGACGGAATAGCCGGGCGGCCCCACCACGCGATACCGGTAGATTTCCCCGATGGGACTTTCGGGAGATATCTGCGGCTGCGCGCCGTTGGGCAGTTGCGAAAGCTGGGTCAGTCGGTTCGTGACCCATTGCTGCGCCTGATCGTAGGTGAAATCGTAAGTGAACTGAATCTTGACGTCGGATAAGCCGAACAGCGAAATCGTCCGAACGGCCGTGACGTGCGGAATCCCGGCCATCTGGATTTCGATGGGAATCGTGATGTAGCGCTCGATTTCCTCAGCCGATTGGCCCGTACTCTGCGTGACGATTTCAACCAGCGGCGGAACGGGATCGGGATACGCCTCGATGTTCAATTCCAGAAAGCAGAATACGCCCGCGCCGAGAAACAGCAGCAGCAGAACCACGACAAGGATCCGCTGTCGCAACGCGAACGCAATGACCGCACTCATGCCGCTTCGCTCCGGACTCGTTATTCGGGTTGGGCAGCCCGGTCGATGAAGAGCGCCCCGCTCGACACGATCATGTCGCCCGGCTTGAGGCCGGAGAGGGCTTCCGCTTCGCCGTCTTGTACGCGCCCGACGCGGATGAGGCGCAATCCGAGGCTTTTGTCCCTGTGCGCGATCCACACGCGCGCTTCGTCGCCTTCGTAAATGATCGCGTTCTCCGGCACCGCCAGTGAGACGCGATCGTCGCCGGCATGGATCCGCACGGTCGCGAACATCATGGGCTTGAGGACGCCGTCAGGGTTCTTCACCTCCGCGCGCACCGCGAGACGGTGACTCGTCTGATCGATGGCCGGGGCCACCCAGGTCAGCCGCGCGCTGAAACTCTTGTCGGGCAGGGCGATCAGGTGAATTTCGACCGGTGCGCCCACCTTCATCAACGGTGCGTCTGTCTCTCGGACATTGCCCACGACCCATACCGTGGAAAGATCACCGATCGAAAAAACGGGATTGGCCGCGCCCGACTGTATGAACTGGCCAAGTCCGACCTGGCGCTGAATCACGGTGCCGGAAATCGGCGCAACAATCGTCGCGTCCGACGAAAGCGCATCTGCGGTGCGAGACCTTTCGAGCGAGGTGATCTCGCGATCGCCCATCCCCAATATGCGCAGGCGATTGCGCTGCTCTACGAGCGCCGTTTGCGCAGTTCGCAGCGCTGTCCGCGCGGCCACCAGATCGGATTGCGATTGCTGCCAGTCCTTCAATGCGGCGCTCTGGCCGAGATAAAGCTGGCGTTGCCGAGATTCATTTTCCGTCGCGACCTTGTCCTGCGCCTGTGCCGCGGCGAGCGCATCCACGGCGGCGATCAGATCGTTGCGAGTCTGGACGGCCTCGGACGCAGCCACCGTCATCAGCGGATCGCCCTTTTCGACATGATCGCCGGGCTTGGCGATGAGGCGCGTTACGCGTCCCGAATAGGGCGAGAAGACCGGTGTTGTCGTATCGTCGTCTGCGGCGATTTCCCCGTCCGTCACCGCGACGCCGGGAAACGGTTCATTCCGCACCCGTACGAATTTCAGGTCGGCCCATTGTTCCGCCGTCGGTCGAAAAGTGCCCGGCACAAGCATCGGTTCCGCGGGCGTCGCCTGGCCGAACAGCAAACTCCAGAGCCATGGCACCAGACCAAACAAGACGATCGCGACCACACCTGCGATGACGAGGACGCGGATTTGCTCCTGGCGTGTCAGGCGTCGCACGCCGGCGAGACTCCAAACATTTTCGTGTTCCGGCACGCCAGCCTCCAAGATCGCGATAGTTGGGTTCGTGTGTGGCCGCCTGCCATGCCCCGTGGACTGCGACGCATCTTGGGTATATCGGGCTTTGCTTACACCGACCTGACAGCTTGCCTCGGGGATACGTGATACTCTGCGACCGATTGGCCAAACTTCGGAATTGCGATGCGACTGTTGCTGGTTGAAGACAATGTCAGCCTTGTCCAGCTGATCGCAAAAGGCTTGGCGGTTGCAGGGTTCGACGTCGACACATCGGCGTCGATCGCGGAAGCGTCCGAGGCGCTGACCGCCGGTTCTTACGCAATTGTCATACTCGATCTGGGGCTGCCCGACGGCGACGGCCTGTCGATCCTGCGCGACATGAGGAGCAAGGACGACCCGACACCGGTACTGGTTCTCACCGCGCGCGGCGCGCTTCGCGATCGCGTCACCGGATTGGAAGATGGTGCGGACGATTATCTCGTCAAGCCGTTTGCATTCGAAGAGTTCATTGCGCGCGTCCGCGCGCTGCTTCGTCGCCCGAGCGATTTTCTGGGCAAATTGCGCCACGCCGGCAACGTCGCGTTCGATACCCTGGGCCGCCAGATGTATGTCGACGACCAGCCCCAGACGCTCTCCGCGCGCGAAACCGCGCTTCTCGAAATATTGATCGGCCGGGTCGGGCGCGTGGTCCCAAAGTCGTTTGTCGAGAGTCATCTGTTCGGACAATCCGAAGAGATCCGCTCCAACGCCGTCGAGGTATACGTTCATCGCCTGCGCAAACAACTCGCCGATCTCGGAGCTACCGTCGAGATTCATACAATCCGCGGTGTCGGCTACATGCTGACCGAAGTGAAAACATGACGTGGCGCTTCAAGTCCATACTCTCGCGGATCATCTGGCTGCATGTTCTGGCGTTCGCAATTGCCGCGCTGGCGATGCCGCTTGCCACCTACTTCCTGCTCAATGCCACCGCGAACGAATTCGAGAACCGCACGTTGCAGGCCCACGCCCGCGACATTGAGGGTTATTTGAAACTGGACGGGAGCGGCCGGTGGCAGTTGAGCCTGCCGGCGGATTTGCGGACGTTTTATTTGCACAGCTTCGATGGGTTCGCCTATTCCATCGTCGACAGTTCGAACAAGGTCTTGTTTTCGTCCTTGCACGACAAGGCGGAAGGGCTGGCGCGGGGCAGTGCGCCCGATTCACCCAGTTATTTCCAGCGACGAAGCGGGAAAGCCGTCTATTACGGCGCGAGCTTTCCCTATAATCGCGGCGGCCGCGCGATATTCATTCAGGTTGCCCAGAACCTCGAACATCCCGATGTGATCATCGACGATATCGTGGCGGATTATCTGTTGCGCGTCTCCTGGTTCACGATCCCGATCATGCTTCTGCTTCTGTTGACGGACATCCTGATCGTCCGGCGGGCGTTGGGACCGGTGACCCATGCCTCTGACATGGCGCGCGCCATCGACCCCGGACGCATCGATCTTCGCCTGCCCGTGGACGGCGTGCCGACGGAGGTGTTGCCTTTGGTCGTCGCGGTGAATCAGGCACTGGATCGACTGGAAAAAGGCTTCCGGGCGCAAAGGGACTTCACCGCCGATGCGGCGCACGAATTGCGCACGCCGCTGGCCGTGCTGCGCATGCGCGTCGAGACGCTGCCCGACCAGGACGCGGTCACCGCGCTCCGCACCGATCTCGAAACGATGACGCATGTCGTCAACCAATTGCTTGAAGTCGCGGAACTCGAAGCCTCCGTTGTGGATTTGAAAGAGATGGTCGATCTGCGGGATGTGTGCGCCGACGTCGTGGCGGCCCTGGCGCCGATGGCGATCGAACAGAGAAAGGACATTGCATTGACGGGCAGCGAGCGGCCGGTTCCGGTCAAAGGCAATAGTGTGATGCTGCACCAGGCCGTCCGGAACCTGGCCGAGAACGCGCTTCGGCACACTCCGGTCGGCACGATGGTGGAAATCAATGTGGCAGCTGGCGGCGCGGTGCGCGTGCTGGACGAGGGCCCCGGCGTTGCACTCGGCGAGCGGGAACTGATCTTCCGCAGGTTCTGGAGGCGCGATCGCAGTCGCAGTCACGGTGCGGGGCTGGGTCTGGCCATTGTCGCGCGCATCATCGAGGCGCATGCGGGCAAGATAGAAGTGGCCAATCGGCCGACAGGTGGGGCAGTGTTCTCCCTGACCCTGCCGCGATTCCACCCCGCAAATTGATCGTATCCATGCCGCCACAGTCCCCGTCATCTGCCGGCCGTCCCGCGCATTGGGCGGCGCTGTCCGCGCTGGGAGTCGTCTATGGCGATCTCGGCACGAGCCCGCTCTACACGCTGCAGACCGTCGTGCAGATGACGGGCGGCAAATTTACCGCCGAGAGCGCCCTGGGCGTCCTGTCGCTGATCGTCTGGACCCTGATCGTCACCATCTCGATCAAGTACTGCCTGTTCGTCATGCGTGCGGACAATCACGGCGAAGGCGGCATCCTCGCTTTGATGTCGCTGGTGGGCGCCAACAGCTTTGCGCGCGGCACCAAAATCATGGTGCTCATGGGTCTGCTGGGCGCAGCACTGCTTTACGGCGATGGTGTCATCACGCCTGCCATTTCCGTATTGAGCGCGCTCGAAGGCGTCAACGTCGTCACCACTGCGCTGAAGCCCTTCGTGATGCCGGCCGCGGTGGGAATATTGATTGTCTTCTTTGCCACACAACAGTTCGGAACTGCCAGGATCGGACGCGCTTTTGGCCCGATCATGCTTGTGTGGTTCGTCGTGATTGCCGCGATGGGATTGGCCGGTATCGTCCGCAACCCGGGTGTTCTGGCCGCCATCGATCCCGCGCATGCGGTCAGCTTTCTGATTCATAGCGGCGGATTGGGATTTCTCGTGCTGGGGGGCGTGTTTCTCTGCATCACGGGCGGCGAGGCGCTCTACGCGGACATGGGACATTTCGGCAAAGGTCCCATCCGATTTTCCTGGTATGTGGTCGTATTGCCGGCGCTGTTGCTCAACTATGCGGGCCAGACTGGATTGCTGATGCAGAAGGGAATCGTTTCCGGCAACCCCTTCTTTCAACTCGCGCCGGCCGGCGCGATCTATCCGTTGGTGGTGCTCGCGACAATCGCCACCATCATCGCGAGCCAATCCATCGTCACCGGCTCGTTCTCGATGACGCGTCAGGCGATGCAACTCGGCTGGCTGCCCGGCTTCGCCATTCGCCAGACCTCGGATAGGATCTACGGCCAGATCTACGCCCCCGCCGTGAACTGGCTGATGATGGTGGCGACGGTCGCGATCACGATCGCGTTTCGCAGTTCCGACAGGCTCGCAGGCGCTTACGGAACGGCAGTTTCGACAACCATGCTGCTGACCACCGGCCTGCTGTTCGTCGCCATGCGCAAAGTGTGGCGCTGGCCGACGGCGGTCACGATTCCTGTCGCCGGCCTGTTCCTGATCGTAGATTTCGGTTTTTTCAGCGCCAATCTTCTGAAGATTGCCGACGGCGGCTGGTTGCCGCTCACACTCGGGGCGATCGTGTTCTTCGTCATGATCACCTGGCGATCCGGCGCCGACGCGATGCGCGCATGCCAGGTTCACGCCTCGGAGACGCCGGAACGGTTTTTGGCCAATCTCGAAACCGGCAAGGTCCCGCGTGTGGACGGCACCGCCGTCTTTCTCACCCGAACGCAGGAGAACATCCCGTCCTTGCTGGTGGAACACGTCAAGCATATGGGCGCGCTCCAACGCAACGTCATCGCCTTGACGGTGCGCTTCGACGAAGTCCCGCGCGTCGCGGACGAAGACCGCGGCGTCGTCAAGCCCATCGCAGATGGTATCTGGCGCGTCACCATCCGCTTCGGCTTTGTGGAAATCCCCGATATCGCATCGGCTCTCAAAAGCCTGAAGGGGCTCGACGCTTCGGTCGATTTCAACGACGCCGTTTTCTTTGCGGCGCGCGACAATGTGGTGTCGGACTCGGCAAGGTCGATTTTCACGCGCTGGCGCCTGCCGCTTTTTGCCTTCCTCTTTCGCAACGCGGAGACGGTGGTAGATCGTTTCTACCTGCCGCCCGACAATGTCGTGGAAATCGGTCGCCAGCTGGAACTGTAGACGGTCGCCGATGCGCGTCGCAGGACAGGCGTGTTAACGAATCGTTATCCAGAACAAGGACTTCTTTGAACCTTGCAGGTCGTGTGCACGTTGACACCGAACACACACCATAGGCTTGCCATGCTGAGGTTCTTACATCGGGCCGAACCCGCGCCGTTGCTGCCGCCGCCAAAAACCTCCGTCGAAGCGATCGCGCTCGGGGATATCGAAAGCCCGGAAGTGTTGACGATCGTTGCGGCGTGGCAGAAGTGGCGCGGCCTGCATGCGATGCCGGCGCGCGAGCGCTTGACGTTGCGCGACATTGGGGGTGCCGCAGCGCATATCAGCCTCGCGCTGGTGCTGGACGAGGGCGAAGACTATGAATTCCGCGTCATTGGCGACGCGCATGTGCAGGCCTATGGCACCAGCTACCAGAACAAAACGGTGCGCGATGTCGTCGCGGCGTCGCCCAGGTTCGGCAAGCAACTCAAGGCGTCCTACGACCTCGTACGGACGACCGGCCGGCCTTATGCCTTTCGCGGCCTGATCGGGCGCGACGCGCCGGACGCGACCTTCGCCTGGTTCGAAACCTGCTATCTGCCGTTCGGTGAGGGCAGTGTCGATCACATCCTGAATGCCGCGGTCTACGCGCCGCGGCGAGATATTTTGGCGTAGGCCGGCGACCGTCGAGGTTCGGCGAGAGCGATATCGCAGCCCGGGTAATCGATCAAATCGGGAACTATTTACAGTTCGGGACGTTTTGATCGACACAAGCCCCGGGGAATAGCATCCATGTCGCTCGTCAATCTTGTTCTCATTCTGGTCGCTGTCGGTGTGGTGCTTTGGCTGGTCAACACCTACGTGCCGATGGACGGAAAGATCAAAGGCATTCTCAACGCCGTGGTTGTGATCGGGGTCGTCGTGTGGCTGCTGCAGGTGTTCGGTTTGATGTCGACTCTCACCAACATCCGTATCGGCCATTAGCCGGGTCCGTCTTCCTCTAGATCTTTCCCTCAAATCCCCAAAGGACCCGGCACGCGGTGGACGACCGCGTCCTGCTGGGTCATCCTATGGCGATATCGCCATTCGAAGGGGAAATCGTGAAAACGCGCATCACAGAAATGCTTGGCATCCGCCATCCGATCATTCAGGGCGGAATGCATTTTGTCGGATTTGCCGAAATGGCCGCGGCCGTTTCGAACGCGGGCGGGCTCGGCATCATTACCGGCCTCACGCAACGCACGCCCGATCTGCTGGCGAAGGAAATCGCGCGCTGCCGCGCGATGACCGACAAGCCGTTCGGCGTAAATCTCACTTTTCTGCCGTCGGTCACGCCGCCCGATTATCCGGGTTACGTGCGCGCCATCGTGGAAGGCGGCGTGAAGATCGTCGAGACGGCCGGCAACAATCCGGCGAAATGGCTGCCGGGACTGAAGGAACACGGCATCAAGGTGATCCACAAATGCACCTCGGTGCGCCATTCGCTGAAGGCCGAGGCGATCGGCTGCGACGCGGTAAGCGTGGACGGCTTCGAATGCGGCGGCCATCCGGGAGAGGACGACATCCCGAACATGATCCTGCTGCCGCGCGCAGCCGACGAGCTCAAGATTCCCTTCGTCGCCTCCGGCGGCATGGCGGATGGGCGCTCGCTGGTGGCGGCCCTTGCGATGGGCGCCGACGGCATGAATATGGGCACGCGTTTCATGGCGACCAAGGAAGCGCCTATCCATGAAAATGTGAAGCAGGCCATCGTCAACGCATCGGAACTCGATACGCGCCTGATCATGCGATCGTTGCGCAACACCGAGCGCGTGCTGGACAATCCCGCCGTCGACCGCCTGCTCGCAAAAGAGAAAACGCTGGGCGCCAATCTCAAATTCGAAGACATCATTCCCGAAGTGGCGGGCGTCTATCCGAAGATCATGAAAGACGGCGACATGGCGGCCGGCGCATGGTCCTGCGGCATGGTCGTGGGCCTCATCAACGATATTCCGACCTGCAAGGAACTGATCGACCGCATCATGGCGCAGGCCGAGAGTATTATCCGCCAGAGGCTGGAGAAGCTGCTGTAAGGAGATTCGAACGATCGTATTCCCCCGCTTGCAGGGGAACAATCACGTTCAAGAATGAACGGCGTACGAGGGGGGCGGGGACTTCCGCGCGTTCTTGCGACGGCTCATCGCGGCAATTCATCCGATCCTTCGATGTGCTTGAAGAAGCCAACATATTCAACACTCTAACCGGGTACTTTCAGTCAGAGGATGAGCCGGCAAACATGCTGTGCCGCTTTCCCGGACCCGGCAACTCGCGTGCGGCTACGATGCCGCCGCAAGCAGGCCGAGTTCTTCGTTGAGCTCGTCCAGGAATTTGGTCTCTTCGGGCCGGATGACGCCGTCCGCTTCGATCACGGCGCGCGCGGTCGCGAGAAGTGCCGCCATTTCGTCGTGGCTTCCGCGCTCAAGCAAGCTCAGCGCCGGATCGAGCTGCGTGAGGCTTGGCCGATAGGTCTCGATATACTCGACAAGTTCGAGCGTGTCGGAGGCGTCGAATTCCAGGCCCCGACTCTGGGCGACTGTCACGCAATGGGTGACGATCACGTCGCGTTCGCGCGGCTCGAAGTCGCCGTCGGATCTGGCAATGAGGACCAGGGGAATCAGGTGATGACCGACCGCCTCGCGCAGATGATTGAGGCCGTCGGGGAACGGCCGAACCGGCGCGGGGTCCGTTTGCGCAGTGTGCGTTTCCCGCACGAAATTGCCGAACCGACCGACCAAAAGCCCCAGAGACATGATCACCTGCGAGGATTCGTATGAGGTCCCGACGCTAGGGAGATAGAATGACAGATTGATGTCGATTGGCCCGGCCGGTCGCCATGCGAAGGCGCTCAATTCCGGGATTTATATGAAAATCATATGGTTAGGCCATTTGTTCCCAGCGGCAGGGTGCGAACCGCGCCCGATAACCCGGAAAAAATTCAACATTTTCAATAGGAAGCCCCCCGCAATTGGCCATCGGCCGATTGCGCTGCTTTATATCGGGCTGATACGTTGGAGTCAGGTGTTCGAGGTCCGAACAGGGCTTGTGGGGAAGCTGGTGACTACGGGTTCAATTCTTCGAGAACGGACATTGGGCCGGCGCCTCGGCCTTGCGCTCGCGATTCTGGGCGCAGCGAGCCTGATATCCATGCACGCGTCTGCGAGCCCGCCTGTCGACCTGCCCGGTGCCGTTCAGCCTGGGCATGACCGTCCCATACCGCAACCGGAAGCGACGCCCGATTTCGATTTCAGCGTCGAAGCGCCCCATCGCTCGCCCGTGCCGCGCGCGGTGGACGAGATTCATTTCAAGCTCGCCGACATTCGCGTCGTGGGAGCCACGACTCTGTCCCCCGACCGTTTCCGTCCGCTCTATCAAGGTCTGATCGGTCAGGATGTTTCGCTGGCAAATATCTACGACGTCGCGGACGCTATCGAAAAGGAATATCGCGCGGCTGGTTATCTGCTCGTGCGCGCTTATGTGCCGCCGCAGCATGTGAAGGACGGCATCTTCACCATCCGCGTCGTCGAAGGTTTTGTGGAAAGCACTTCGGTGGAGGGCGGCAGTCCCGCTGTCCGGAGTCAAGTCAAAGCGTATCTCGCACCGCTCCTGCGCGAGCATCCGCCTCGTCTCAAGACCATCGAACGCGCACTGCTTCTGTCGAACGACATCCCGGGCGTGGCCGCCACGGGCGTGCTGCGTGCGTCACCGAGCGTTCCGGGCGCATCCGATCTCATCGTCACGCTGACGGCGCCATCCGTGACGGGCGGCCTGTCGTCAACAAACCGCGGCTCACATTTCTCCGGCATCTGGACCGTTACCGGGACTGCGGCTTACGCCGGAATTTTCGGTGCGGATGAACTTGATGCCACGGTCACCACCACGCCGGGTGACCTGAAGCAGCAGGATTCCGGCCAACTGCGCTATCGCACCGAGATCGGCGACGACGGACTGATGGGCACGCTCCTCGGAGCGATCACACATGGTGTGCCGGGAGGTTCGCTCGGGGCGGCCGACATCCTGACCAACAGCTGGGCTGTCGGCCCGCGTCTCACCTATCCGCTGATCCGCACGCGCGAAGACACCGTGACGCTGGATGGCGGCTTCACCGTCCAGGACGCGAAGGTCGACATCCTCGGCGTCGGCATCAGTCACGACCAGTGGCGCGTGCTCGACGTGAGCGTCAGCTATGCGAGCAACGATTTCCTGGCGGGAGTCTTCACCTCCGCGTTCGACGTGGCGCAGGGCCTGCCGATTTTGGGCGCTTCGCCGGATCATTCGCCCGAACTGTCGCTTGACGGACGCTCCGACTTCACCAAGGCGACCGCGCTCCTGCATTACACCAACACGCTCGCGGCACCCTTCAGCTTCGCGATCGCGGGCACCGGCCAATATTCCTTCGAGCCTCTGATTACGGGAGAGCAGATCCTGTTCGGCGGCACGCAGATCGGACGCGGCTACGATCCCGGCGCGATCACGGGCGACAGCGGCGCGGGCGGTTCGTTCGAGGTTCGCTACGACACGCGGCTCACGGATCTGTGGATCCAGAATCTGCAGCCCTATGCGTTCTTCGATTCCGCCAAGGTGTGGAACATGGCGCGGCCGCCGGCGGCCGGAATCCCGCTCGGCAATTACGCGATCGCATCGACGGGAGGGGGACTGCGGTTCTGGTTCCCCTACAACATCTATCTCGATCTGGAGGGCGCACGGACCTTGCGCGCCGTTCCAGGCAGCGACGGCGACAAGGAAGCGACCAAATTCCTTGTCGATGTCGCAATCACATTCTGAGGCGGGGGCCGAGGAAGAGGAATAGAAGATGAGACCCACTGGATCAGTGATACTGCGCGCAATGCTGCTTACGACGAGCGGGCTTGTCGCCGTGCTGGCGTCGACTGCAGCTCAGGCGGGCGGCGGTCCGACGGGCGGCAGGGTTGCCGTCGGGAGCGCCACGATCACGACGCCCAGTTCGACGCAGACGGTCGTCGATCAGACGAGCCAGGCGGCGCTCATCAACTGGAACACGTTTTCGATCCCGACGGGGTCGTCGGTCATATTCGAGCAGCCCAACAGCAGCTCGCTCACCGTCAATCGCGTGACCGGTCCCAACGCATCCGCCATCGACGGTGAATTGCTCGCCAATGGAAATATCTGGCTGATCAACGCGAACGGCATTCTGTTCGGCCATGGCTCGCAAGTGAATGTGGGTGCGTTGCTGGCCACGACGTCCGATCTCAGCGACGACGATTTCCGCAAGGGCCGCTATCGCTTCACCAAAGCGGGCAAAGCGAATGCTTCGGTCGTAAACCAGGGCTCGATCACGGCCGCGTCCGGCGGCTCGGTGGTTCTGTCCGGTTCCCAGGTTTCCAACGAGGGCGTCATCCAGGCCAATCTCGGAACGGTCGTGCTGGGCGGCGCGCGCGAATTCACGGTCGACTTGGTCGGCGACAATCTGCTGCGCTATCAGATCGACGCGCCTGTTACCGCACCGCCGAAAGGCACGGCCAACACCGGTTCTGCGCTGGTTTCGAATTCCGGCACGATTTCCGCCACAGGCGGCAGCATCCTGCTGACGGCACGTGCGGCGCGCAACGTCCAGGACGACGTCATCAACAATACGGGCCAGATCGAGGCCACCAGCGTGTCGTCGCACAATGGCGAGATCGATTTCGATGCGGGCCCGGATGGAACCGTGAATGTCGGCGGCACGGTCGACGCATCGGGGACTGGCGCAGGCCAGACCGGCGGCGCGATCAATGTTGCCGGCGGCACGGTGCCAATTCGAACGCAACAAATGTCGGCAACGCCACAATCAGCGCCAATGCGCTCGTCAACGGCAATGGCGGCACGGTCGCAATCTGGTCGAACGGCACGACGAAATTTGCGGGCACCGTCAGCGCCACGGGCGGCGCACAGGGCGGCAATGGCGGCCTGGTCGAAACCTCCGGCGGCGCTGTGCAGGTTGGCGCCACGGGCAAGGTCATCACCTCCGCGGCCAAGGGCACGACGGGCGATTGGCTGCTCGACCCCACCAATATCGACATCGTCACCGGCGGCACGGACGGCATCAGTGGATCCAATATCTCGCCCACAACGGTCATCAACGCACTCGGTTCGACGAACGTAACCCTCGAAGCGACGAACGACATCACCATCAGCAACGCCATCGACTATTCGAGCTCAAACACCCTGAGCCTGCTCGCGAGCCAGGACATCATCGCCAATGCAAGCGTACAGAACAGCGGTACGGGCGCCATCAACCTGATCGCCGGCTGGGACGGCGAGACGACCAATCTTTCCCAACTGACCAATCCCGGCGTCTACGGCAACAACAACGGCACCATCACCATCGGCGGCGAAAGCGCGGCAGGCAACGTCGCGATCGGCAGCGCCGGGGGCACGACGACACTCGCGGCGGCCAATCTCATCATCGAATCCGACAATGGTTATGCGCAAGCCGGCTATCACGGCGCCGGTGGCGGAAATATCGTCGTCGACCTGAAGGGCGATCTGACTCTGACCGCGAATTACAGCGGCGGTGATGCACAGATCGGCAATGGTTCGCTGTCTGGCGATATTTCCGGCAACGTCACCGGAAATATTTCGATCAATGCCGCAGGAACGACGACCATCAATGTCGGCGAAGGCGGCGGTACCGGCTGGATCGGAAACTTTGCGAACGAGGGTTCAATCGAATCCGGCAACCTCACATTAATCACGGGTTCGGGGAATCTGGGCAATTTTGGCGTCGATGTCGTCGCCGATCTCGGGAGCACGAGCCATCCCGGAAGCGGCGGCAATGTTCTGATCGGTTTCACGAATCACGATTTCGATATCGACAACGGCGGCGGCAGCGTTAACAGCCCCCACAGCCTCACGCTCATGAGCGTCGACAATGTCTACCTCGGAAGTACGATTCAAAACAGCGGCTCCGGCAATATTAATGTCGTCGCCGGCTGGGACGGCGTGACGACCAATCTATCCTCGCTGACCAATTCCGGCGTTTACGGCAACAATGGCGGCAGCATTCTCATCGGCGGCGAGAACGCCGACGAAAATGTCGCGGTGGGCAGCGCCGGCGGAACGACGACCTTCGCGGCGGCCAGTCTCACCATCGAATCCGATTATGGTTATGCTCAGGCCGGCTATCACGGCGCGGGCGGCGGAAACATCGATATCGACCTGACGGGGTGTCTGAATCTCAACGGCTATGGGGGCGAGAACGATTACGCCCAAATCGGCAACGGCTCGCTCAATGGAGATGTGAGCGGCAACGTTACCGGTAACATTTCGATCCATTCCGGCGGCCCGACAACAATCAATATCGGCGAGGGCAGCGGCACCCCCTGGATCGGAAATTTTGCGGGCGAAGGTTCGATTGAATCCGGCAACCTTACTCTGATAACCGGTTCGATTCAGGACCAGGGCGAATTTAGCGGCAACATTGTTGCCGATCTCGGCACCACGAGTCAGCCGGGTAGCGGCGGCGACGTCATGATCGGTCTTACCGATGGTGACATCCAGCTTCACAACGACCTTTTCAGCATTGGGAGCAGCCCGCACAATCTGACGCTGATGAGCGTCGACAATGTCGAGCTCGGGAGTGCGCTTCAAAACAGCGGCACAGGCGGCATCACGATCGTCGCCGGCTGGGACGGCGTGACGACCAATCCTGCGTTGCTGACGACTTCCGGCGTTTACGGCAACAATGGCGGGAGCATTATCATCGGCGGCGAGAATGCTCCCGGAAATGTCGCAATCGGAAGCGCCGGCGGCACGACGACGTTCGCGGCAGCAAATCTGACCGTCGAATCAGACAACGGCTATGCGCAGGCCGGTTATCACGGCGCCGGCGGTGGAAACATCGATATCGATTTGACGGGAAGCCTGAGCGTCAACGGATATGGCACCGGAAACGACTATGCCATGGTCGGCAATGGTTCGCTCAACGGCGACGTCTCGGGCAACATCACCGGAAGCATCTCGATCAATGCCCCGGGCACGACGACGATCAATGTCGGCGAAGGCGGCACTAGTTCCTGGATCGGCAACTATGCGAACAAAGGCTGGATCGAATCCGGGAACGTCCAGCTCATTACTGGCTATATACAGGGCGACACCGGTTCGACGACGCTGGGCGACATGTTGGTCGCCGATCTCGGCACGACATCTGAGACCGGCAGCGGCGGCAATGTCACGTTCGGGCTGACGAATGCGCAAACGGACTTTATCAATACCTATCTCGGCGCCAACGCAATCGAATATAACAGCCCGAATGCGCTGACGATTCTCTCGACGGACAGCCTCACGCTCCCCTATTCGATCCAGAACGATGGCGCCGGAGCTCTCACGATACTGGCTGGATGGAATCCAAGCGTCGCTCCCGCCAACGTTCTGACCACCCCGGGCGCATACGGCAATACGACAAACGAAACCAATTATAACGGCGGCACGGACGGCGCGTTCATCTGGGTGGTCGGTGAGACTGGCACGCTCGACGACTACAACCCCAACGCCGAAGGCGGGACCTATGTCAACAGCGGCGCAGGGGTCGCGATTGGCAGCAAGGGTGGCACGACGACGATCGGCGCCGCGCAGATTTATATCGAAGGTCTCTCGGGCTATGCGCAGATCGGCTATCACAACACAGGCGGCACGGGCGCGATCGATGTCATCGCCAATGGCGTGCCCGGCACCGGCGGACTGACGGGCATCGGCGCCTGCTTCGACGGCAACGCAAATATCTGCATCGTCGGCGGGCGCCAGGGTGCAACCGACGAAAACAACGATCCGAGTTACGCGCAGATCGGCGACCTGGGCTACGGTGTGGCCGGAACAGCTTCGGCCGATATCAATGTTTCCGCCACAGGCAATATCGCGGTCGCCGGCGGCGGCATCTACGACAATTCCGACGAGGGCGCCTACGATCCGCAAATTCCCGACGCCTACGGCATGATCGGAAACGGCGATGGCGCGCAAACCGTCGCGCAGACCGTCAGCGGCACGATCGATGTCAACGTGGCCGGACAGTTGAACTTCGCGAGCAGTGCAGGCGCGGGCTCGGATGCGTGGCTCGGCAATCGCACCGGCTCGGGCGGCCTTTCGTCTGGCGATCTCACCGTGATTGCCGGCTCGGAAAACGACACCGGCCCGATCGATTTCGGAGACATGATCTTTGCCGACCTGGGCAGCACAAGCCAGCCGGGCAGCGGCGGTAACGTCACGGTCGGTATGACGGACCAAAGCATCGACATTCAGAATACGAGCGAAGGCTCTTACAACAGCCCCAACAACCTGACTGTGTTGAGCGTCGACAACATATATTTCGACAGCTCCATCCAAAACAGCGGTTCGGGCGACATCACTGCGGTGGCGGGATGGGACGGGCAGACGACCAATCCATCCCAACTGACCAATTCCGGCGTATACGGCAACAATGGCGGCAGCATCACCATTGGCGGCACGGCGGCAGCCGGTGATGTCTCCGTCGGAAGTGCCGGCGGCACAACGACGGTGCTGACCGACAATCTCGATGTCGAGTCCGACAATGGGATCGCTCAGCTTGGTTATGCGGGCGCCGGAACCGGCGCCATCGATGTCGTAGCGCTGGGCGATGTCACCGTCGATGCGCTCGACGGAACCTACGCGCAAATCGGCAATGGCGGAGCCGCCGTGGCCGGCAACGTCGGCGGTGCGATTGGAGTTTCCGCGGGTGGAACCATTCTCGTCGAAAGCGATGCCGAGCTAAGCAACGCGGCCATAGGGAATATCGGCGGTGCGCCGTCCTCGCAAAGCGGCAACATCACGCTCGGCGCAAACGCGCTCGACATCAATTCCGTAGGCCAGTATTCGGATGCGTTTGTCGGTAATGGGCCCGTTGTCGCGTCGACAGGCGGCGCTACGGGCGGCATCGCGATTACTTCGGGGGATGTGAGCCTCGACGCCAGCGGTGACGGCTCGCAAGCCTTCGTCGGCGACGGCGGCCAATTCAATTCCAGCGGCACGACCGGCGGCAACATCGACATCAATTCCGCGACACTGGAGCTCGTCGCCAACGAAACCGACCGCGTTACGAGCGAAGCGCGGATCGCGAACCGCGGTCTGGGCAATGTCGTGGGCAGCTACGACATCGTCACGACCGGCAATATCGAAATATCGGCCACCGATGCCAATCTCGCGGCAATCGGTAATGGCGAAGATGGAACCGGCACCAGCACCGGCAGTCTCACGGTCCAGTCCGGCGGAACCATTGCCCTTCAGTCGACCGATGGCGGTCAAACGCGAATCGGCAATGGCGACGCGCCGGACAGCGCAATCGGCGTCACCGCGGCGGGCGACATCACGCTATCCGTTACCGGGAATCCCGGCGAATACGGTTCCGGCGGGGTGCTGATCGGCAATCTGGGCGCCGCCGCCGGCGGAGATATTTCCGTGGCGTCAACAGGAGGGTCGATAAGCCTCAATGCCGGGGAATATGGCTCCGCAATCCAGATTGGAAACATCCAGAACGGCGTGCAGGCCAACGTTTCGGGAAATATCCAGGTTACGGCCAAGGACAATTTGTACCTCAATGCCGCCGGCAATAGTTCGGAGGTCCAGATCGGCAATGGCGGTGCCGATACGCAAGGCGACGACACCGGAAATGTCTCCGTAACCGCGACAACGGGCGAGCTTAGCGCTGCGATCGACGGAACGAATAGCTATCTCCAGCTCGGCAATGGCGGAAATGGCGCCACTGGAAGCGCGACGGGCGACACGACTTTGAAGGCCGGCACGAGCCTGCAACTGGCGGTCACTGCGGACGCAGCCGATTCCGGTTCCTACATTCAGGTCGGAGACGGCGCGACATTCGGCGCTACCAGCGGCGGCGGGAACATCATCGTGAATTCGTCCTCGATGTCGACGTCGAATTCGGTCGATTTTGTCGGCAATTCTCTCGATATCGCATTGACCGGCGCAGGCCAGAGCGTCGGCGCCGACAGCGAATTGTGGGTTGTCACGAACGATCTCGCGATCACCACCAAC
This sequence comes from Rhizomicrobium sp., assembly GCA_050010235.1. Lineage (GTDB taxonomy): Bacteria > Pseudomonadota > Alphaproteobacteria > Micropepsales > Micropepsaceae > Rhizomicrobium. Next base: position 331 of record JBEKLK010000054.1, on the reverse strand, counting down.
AACGGAAGCGCCTTCGTATATGCCCCGCAAGGCGTTTCGCTCGGCGTCGGCGAAGATGGTATAGACCTCGGCACAGGCGGTCTCATTCTTTCGGCGGCCGGTCCCGTGACTCAGACCCAGGCGATTGATGCCGCCACTTTGGGCGTCACCACGACCAGCGGCGCCATCACGCTCACGAACGCACAAAATGCGATTGCAAATGCGGCACTCGGCACGTCGGGAAGCGACAACGCGATACTCTACGACTCTACCAATCTGACAATGAACGGCGGTGGCACATCTGTCGGCGGCAATCTCACGCTTCTGGCTGAAGGCGATCTGACGTTTACGG
>JBEKLK010000053.1:0-13334 GCA_050010235.1 Rhizomicrobium sp. | reverse complement strand
AAAAATTGGCCGGGACCCGTCGCTCAATTTCTTCTGGGCGCGCGTAGCTTCGGCGATGCCATGAAAGAGGCGGTCGGCTCTGCCGATCTCACGGAGGCGATAAAGTTGGCCGGACAGGATCCTTGGGGGCCACGCAGATTGACGCCGCTCCTCTTCGCTGCGGGCACGGAGCGGCGCATGGCCGGCGATGAGGCAGGATGCCGGATGTTCATGGCCGAATGCGCAAGCCTTACCAATCCGCTGGTCGAATACGAATGGTACCTCGCGAAAGGCGAAGTCGCGGCTTCAGCGAATCCGGGGACCTAAAACCAAATTTCCAAACTTTCGAGCGGCGCGGGGCTCACCGCTTCTCTGGATTGAGCACCCCCTACTCACTCCCCCGTGACCTCAGCCACATCCATCTCCTATGCGCGTTGAATTCCCCGGACGCGAACCTCGGCGGGCACGTCTTCCGGCAGCACATTCGTGAACAGCACGACGACGAACGAGACCACGCCTGCGGCCGCAAGGTAGAGCGCGGGCGATAGGGGATTTCCCGTGGCGCCGATCAGCGCGACGGCCACCATCGGCACGGTGCCGCCGAAGCACGCCTGCGCCAGATTTTGCCCGAACGACAGCGCCGTGCAGCGCACATGCTTGGGCAGTGACTCGACCATGAACGACGGGACCGCGGCCGAGATGCCCGATTGCAGCAGCGCGAGCACGGCCTGCCCGCCGATGATCGCGGCCATCGTGCCCTGACTGATAAGCGCATAAAGCGGCCAGGCGAGAAGCGCGAAGCCGATCGTCGACAGCAGCAGGACGGCTTTCGTGCCGATCCGGTCGGCGAGCGTTCCCGCCAGCGGAAGCAGCGGCAGTTGAAGCGCCAGCCCCAGACAATTCAGCGCCAGCGCCCGGGAATGCGAGATATGTGCGTATTGGACAAGCCAGGTGCTGAGATACACGAAATTCAGATAGAAGCCGATTCCCAGCGTCATGATGATTCCGATGATTTTCAGAATGGTGCGCCACTGGGTTCTGAACGCCGTCACCACGGGCGAATGGCGCGATTCAGCGATGGCCACGATCGCGGCATCCGCCGGCAAACGGCGGCGCACGTAAAGCACCATCGCGCCGATCACCAGGCCGAACATGAACGCCGCGCGCCAACCCCAGGCGGCAATCGCGTCGGCAGGCAGGAACCCCGTGATCGCCGCGCCGACCGCCGAACCGATCAGCATTCCGCCCACCGCGCCGAACGGCGCAAAGCTGCCTACGAAAGCGCGACGCGAGCGCTGCGCGCCTTCGACCAGCAGCACCATCGAAGTGGTGAATTCTCCGCCCACAGCGAGACCCTGGAATAGCCGGAGCAGGATCAGAAATATCGGCGCGCCGATGCCGATCTGTTCATAGGTGGGCAACAGGCCGATCAGCATGGTCGGCACCGCCATCATGAGCACGGATGCCATCAGCGCGCGTTTTCGTCCGCTGCGGTCGCCGATATGGCCGAATATCAATGCGCCCAGCGGCCGGCCGATGAAGCCGATGGCGAAAACGGCAAAGGACGCAAGAAGCGAGACGGTGGCGTCGTGCGCGGGAAAGAATTGCCTGCCGAGCACGGCCGCGAAAAAACCGTAGGTGCCGAAATCGTACCACTCCATCACATTGCCGGCGAGACCTGCCACCACGATCCGGCGTTCGGCCGCGCGGATCTCCCGGTTCATTTTCTCCGCGGTGTGCGCGATTTCGGCGCCGATCAGATCGAGGCCGCGAAGCTGCGCGATCCGTTGTGCGACTTCGGTCAATGTCGCGTGACTGAGAATGTGCCTGAACATGCCGCACGCATCGGCAAGCGCGACCAGCGCAACATCGTGGTGTCCCGGCAATTCCTCGTTGAACAGGAGTTCGACAATGCGCCGCTTGCACTCCCGGCGCTCTTCGCCATGCTCGATGGGATATCTCCGGTCCTGCAGAACCCAGAGATACAGATGATCTTCCTGCATGAGGATTCCGCGCTCGCATAAGGTCCTCAGTGCGTCGTTGCGCAGCCCCGCCGCTCGCGGCATCAACCGCGCGATCCAGTCCTTGGGATGAAGCCGCTCGGGCTCCGCGGCGATGTCCGCGAGCAATGCGTCCAGAATCTCCGAGCCTGTCGGGCTCGCATCGGCAACCCAGAGGCCCACCGGATCGGTTTCGATCCTGCCGCGAATTTCCAGATCTATGAGTGCCGCGCCGGCAAGCCCGCAACTGAGCGACGTCTCGGAAATCCTGCTGAAGTGGCCGCCCTTGTCTTCCAGAACGAGCAGCAGGAATTCTTCAATCAGGCTGATTGTCATGATGGTCCCGCAGAATACCGGGCCGAGACTCTTCGCCGAATTCGTCGATCATGCCGCCCCCCGCCCCGAATGAATCATAGAGCCACGAGCCGAGAGCGGCCGCAACTTCGGCCGCGCGTCCGCCCGAACAGAACTTCCATCTCATCGCCGTCCGATTCCAATGCGCTTCGGATCCGATTGAATCGATGCGGCGACCATCACGGAGTCTCTCGCAGAGTCTCGCGACGGTTTAAGGCCATGGGCGAAGACATTCATTCACAATCGAACGAAAATTGACAAAGCTCAAATTTTGCCTGCATAGTGGCCGAAAAATCGACGTCGCCGATGATGTCGCGGGAGGGGGCCAGATGGTCGGGAAAGATGTTGCGTGCGCTTGCGGATCGTTTCGATTTGCTCTCGTCGAACCGGGCAGCGGCCGGAACGTCTGAGCAATGGCGGCGCGAAGGTCCTCGAATTTGGCAGTCGATTCCGGCGAACCCGACATTGTATCGGTTTCGCAGCCGCATGTGCCCGGCACGCGGGCATGGATCGTGCTCGGCATGCTGTGTTTCGTCTATGTGCTGAATTTCCTGGACCGTCAGCTTCTGTCGATCCTCGCGAAGCCCATCCAGGACAGTTTACACATCACCGATGGCCAGCTTGGCCTGATCGGCGGACTTTATTTCGCAGTCTTCTACTGTTTCATCTCGATTCCCGTGGGCTGGATCGCGGACAAGACCAACAGGTCACGCATACTCGCCCTTGCATGCGCGATCTGGAGCGGGGCGACGATGGCGTGCGGCCTCGCCGCGAGTTATGGGCAGCTCGTTGCGGCGCGGATGACGGTGGGCTTCGGCGAAGCGGGCGGTGTCCCGCCGTCTTACGCGATCATCTCCGATTATTTCCCGCCGGGCCGGCGCGGCACCGCGCTCGGCATCTACAATCTGGGGCCTCCTATCGGGGCTGCGCTGGGCGTCGCATTCGGCGCCTCCATCGCGGCCGCCTATAGCTGGCGCGACGCGTTCATCGTGCTCGGATCGGTGGGCATCTTCGCGGCGCTGCTGATCCTTCTGATCGTTCGCGAACCGCGGCGCGGCGGTCTCGATGTTCGCCCGGTCGCCGACAGCGCATCGCTGGGCACCGCCGGTTTCCGGAATACGATCGCGATGTTCTTCTCGCGGCCCGCGCTGGTGCTGGCCGCGCTCGCGAGCGGCGCAACCCAACTCATCACCTATGGCGCGGGAAATTTCACCACGCTCTTTCTCATGCGCGAGAAAGGGATGACGCTGGGACAAGTCGCGATCTATTACGCGCTGGTTGTCGGCATTGCGATGAGCGCCGGCATTTTCGTTTCCGGACGGGTGATCGACCGGTTTACGCGCCGTTCGAAGCAGGCGTTTGCCCTGGTTCCTGCCGTATCGCTTATCCTCGCCATGCCGTTCTATATCGGCTTTGTCTGGGCGCCGTCCTGGCAGCTTGCCCTCCTGTTGCTGATTGGCCCGACGTTCCTCAACTATTTCTATCTGTCGTCGTCGGTCACGCTCGTGCAGGAAGAGGTGCGGCCGGATCAGCGCGTGATGTCGGGCGCGTTGCTGCTGCTGGTGATGAACATGATCGGCCTCGGGCTTGGCCCGACTTATGTCGGCGCGGCCAGCGATTTCTTCCGCGCCGGCCACCCGCATCATTCCCTGCAACTTGCGTTCTATACGCTTCTGCCGTGCTACGGACTGGCTATTATTCTGTTCCTGTGGCTGGCGAGAGTCTTGCGAAGAGAAAGCCGGATCGGAGTACCGCAACAATGATCTCATTTCGTCGTCTGCTGATCTGCCTCGTGGCTGCCCTGTGCTTTGCGGCGCCCGCTTGCGCCGCGCCGATCGTGAAAACAGCGGCCGGCCCGCTGCAAGGGCAAAGCGAAGGCGCGTTGCGCGTCTTCAAAGGAATTCCCTATGCCGCGGCGCCCGTCGGGCCGTTGCGCTGGAAGCCGCCAATGCCGATGCCGCACTGGACGCGCGTGAGAACTGCAGATCGGTTCGGGCCAGCCTGCTATCAGCCGGTCTCCTCGCTCGCGGGCATTTATGCGAACGCGCCTCCGTCCATGAGCGAGGATTGCCTGTCGCTGAACGTCTGGGCTCCCCCCAATGCCCGCAAGGCGCCGGTCCTGGTGTGGATACATGGGGGAGCGTTGGTATCGGGCTGGAGCGGTGAAGCGATTTATGACGGGGCCAGACTCGCGCAGCGCGGCATTGTGGTGGTCTCGATCAACTATCGGCTCGGCGTCCTGGGCTGGTTTGCGCATCCCGATCTCAGCGCCGAATCGCCGCTCGGGATTTCCGGCAATTACGGTTTGCTCGACCAGATCGCGGCCCTCAACTGGATCAAACGCAATATCGCGGCGTTCGGCGGCGATCCTTCGAATGTCACCATCTCGGGAGAATCGTCGGGCGGTCTGAGCGTGATGTATTTGATGGCCGCACCCGCCGCGCGCGGGCTGTTCGCCAAGGCGATCGCGCAAAGCGCCTATATGATCACGACGCCCGCATTGAAGGAGCGCGTATTCGGCCAATCGTCCGCCGAAGATTCGGGCACCAAGCTCGCCGTCCGATTTCATGCGCAGAACATTGCTGGCCTGCGCGCCATCAACGGCGCTGCGATCACGGTAGCGGCGGCGACGGCCGGGTTTGCGCCGTTCGGCGCGGTCGACGGACATATCCTGCCTTCGCAGCTCGTCGATGTGTTCGACAAAGGCCAGCAGGCGCCCGTGCCGCTGATGGCGGGATTCAACAGCGGCGAGATCCGTTCGCTGATGGGACTTGCGCCGCCGGCCCCGGCGAGCGCGGCGGACTATGAGAAGACCATTCGCGAACGCTATCTCGATCTCGCGGACGATTTCCTGAAGCTCTACCCCAGCACGGATCTGCACGAAAGCATCATCGCCACGACGCGCGATGCGCTCTATGGCTGGACGGCCGAGCGGCTTGTCCGAAAGCAGACTGCGCTGGGCCAACCTGCATTCCTTTACGAGTTCGATCACGGCTATCCGGATGCCGATGCGGCGAATCTGCATGCCTTCCACGGCAGCGAATTGCCTTTCGTATTCGGCACGCTCGATCGCACGCCGCCGCTTTGGCCGGTCATCCCCGCGACGCCAGCCGAAACGAAACTCTCCGACGCGATGGTCGGTTATTGGAGCAGCTTTGCGCGAACCGGCCAGCCGGCTGCGGCCGACGCGCCGGCCTGGCCCGCTTATGGATCGACGGCCGCGTATATGGATTTCACGGACGCGCCGCATCCGGCCGATCATCTGATGCCGGGGATGTATGCGCTGCAGGAAGAAGTCGTTTGCCGCAGGCGGGCGAGCGGCGATCTCTCCTGGAACTGGAATGTCGGCCTCGTATCGCCGCCGCTTCCGAGCCAGACTGCAGGTTGCCGATGACCGACGTGCCGACATTATCGCGAAGAGGCGTCATCGCGGGCGCGGCGGGTTTGGGAGTCGCGAGGCAAATCAAGGCCGCGGAGGGCCCAACCATGCTGCCGAAGGATTTCCTGTGGGGGACGGCCATCTCCGCCTATCAGAGCGAAGGCAACAACACCAACGCCGACGCATGGCTGCAGGAAAACATCAAGCCGACCTTGTTCAAGGAACGCTCGGGCGATGCCTGCGATTCCTATCACCGCTATGCGGAAGATATCGCCATTGCAGCCGGTCTCGGCTTCAACTGCTATCGCATGGGCATCGAATGGGCCCGTATCGAGCCCAGCGAAGGCGCATTCTCCAACGCCGAACTCGATCACTATGCCGACGTGCTGGAGACCTGCCGCACGCACGGCCTGAAGCCGGTTGTCACCTTCAACCATTTTACGACGCCGCTGTGGTTTGCCGCGCGCGGCGGTTTCGAAGTTCCGGATTCACCGGACTATTTCGCGAGGTTCTGCGGCAAGGCCGCCGAACATCTGGGCGGCCTGATGCACATGGCCACCACGTTCAACGAAGCCAACATCCAGCTGCTGGTGCGGATGCTGCCGGCATTCGCCAAAGCGGTTCCCTATGCGCAGGCCGCACTCGCGGCGGCCGCCAGCGCGACGGGCTCTCCGAAATTCTCCACTGTCGCCTATGCGGACCCCGCGATCAGCACGCCCTTGATGCAGGAGGCGCACCGCAAGGGTTACGACGCGATCAAGGCCGCGCACCCTTCGCTTCCTGTTGGCGTCACGCTCACCACACAGGACATCCAGTCCGTCGGCGACGCTTCGCTCGTAGCCCTGTATCAGGACAAGCTCTACGGCGATTGGGTCAATGTTGCGCGCACGCATGCGGATTTCATCGGCGTACAAACCTATACGCGCTTCCTCGTCGATGCGAACGGGCTCACGGCGCCGCCGAAAAATGCCGAAATGACGGATGCGGGCTACGAGTTCTATCCGCAGGCACTGGCCGCCACCATCCGTTGGGCGCACAAGGCGATCGGAAAGCCGATTTATGTCACCGAGAGCGGCATCGCCACGGACGACGACACGCGCCGCATCGCCTTTATCGATCAGGCGCTCGCGGGCGTGCGCGATTGCATCGCCGAAGGCATTCCGGTTCATAGCTATATGTATTGGTCGCTGCTCGACAATTTCGAATGGAGCTCGGGCTACAGCAAGCATTTCGGACTGGTGGCAGTCGATCTTCAGACTTTCAAGCGCACGCTGAAGCCCAGCGCCAAACACCTCGGCGATATCGCCCGCGCCAATCGAATCTGACCGGAACCGGATGGCACCGTCGCTGCAGAGCGGTGTTGGGGCCTAGTCCTTCATCGCCAGAAAACCCGCGGCCATGAAATCCGCCATGCGGGCCTTCACCCCCTTGAGATCGCCGGACTTGCAAAGGCCGCCGGACAGCCGGTCGAGACGCCCGCTGCGGGACAGAGAGTGCATGAAGCTGCCGGTCACGAAGTGATAACCCCAGAAGACATCTTCCTCCGACACCCCTGGCAAGGCCTTCCGCAGAATTCCAATCAGGCGCAGCACCACGGGATCGAAGTACTGGTCGAACATGGCCGCGCCTTCCGGCGTGTTGGATAGCTGCGAGCCGAATGCGCCGTAATTCCTCCAGCCTTCGCCGCCGTTCGTATAGAGATCGAAGTCCGTGTCCAGGAAGGCGTGGAGCGCGCCGGCCACTGTCGGCTTCCCGCGGGCATCCTTCTCATATTGATCGAGCGCTTTCATGCGGCGCTCGCTGGTGACCTCGGCGCGGCGGGCGAAGACGGCCTTGAACAGCGAAAGCTTGTCCTCGAAATAATAATGCATCAGCGAGGTATGAACGCCCACCTGTATGGCGACGTCGCGCAGCGTTACCCCATAGAGACCATGCTTGGAGAACAGGAACTCGGCCGCATCCATAATCTGTTCCAGCGTCTCGGCGCGCTGCGCGGCTTTTGTCCGGGGTGTCTTTTTGGCCGTGCTTTTCCGCGGCTTCGGCTTCGTTCGCGTCATCAATCCGACCTTTGTAGCGTGCATGGAAGGATCCATTCCGGCCGGGTGGCCGGATGGCTCCATCCTGCCCGTCTAGGTCCCGGCGTATTCTGCGCGAAGACGATTCTTGTCGATTTTTCCGGTGGCCGCCAGTGGCATATGCGCCACCTGAACCACCCTGTCCGGAATCCACCAATCGGCGACGTTGCCTTGAAGAGCGTCCAGCAACGCCTTGCTGTCGATGGTATGGCTCTTCTGGGGTTCCACGACGAGGATGGGACGCTCGCCCCACTTCGGATCCGCCCGGCCGATGACGGCGACGAGCCCCACACCCGGCAGGCGCCCCACGATGGATTCGATCTCCGCCGGATTGATCCACTCGCCGCCCGATTTGATCAGGTCCTTGGACCGGCCGGTGATCGTGAGGTTGCCCTGATCGTCGATGCTGGCCAGATCTCCCGTATCGAAATAGCCCTCGCGGTCGAGCGCGTCGGCGTTCGCCTTGAAGTAACGATCGACGACGGCGGCGCCTTTGACCTTCAGATGTCCCGTGACGTTTCTCTGCCGCGGCAGCGTCGTGCCGGCGGCGTCCGTCAGTTTCAGATCGAGCCCGACCGGCAGCGTGCCGGCACCGACAGCGCGCGTTGGACCACGTGCGGCGGCGATGGTGCCGAGCGGCGATAGTTCCGTCATGCCCCAACTGGTCTGCACGCGCGCCTGAAGGCGCGCCTCCATCCGCTCAATCAGCGCATCCGGGCAGGCCGAGCCGCCGATGAGCACGCGCTCCAGCGTCGGAACCTCGCCGCCTTCCCCATCGAGATAATCCAGCAGCCCTTGCCATACCGTTTGCACGCCCGCCGCAACCGTCACGCCTTCATCGCGGATGAGTGCCGCCATATGTGCGCCGTCGGCCTGCCGTCCGGGAAGAACGAGTTTCGCGCCGACAGCCGGCGCCGCGAATGGAAAGCCCCAGGCGTTGGCGTGAAACATCGGCACCGCCACGAGAACGCAATCCGCCGACGTCAACGCGACCGCATCGGCCTGCAGGGCACGCATCGTGTGGAGATAGTTGGAACGATGGGTGTAGAGCACGCCTTTCGGCGAACCGGTGGTGCCCGATGTGTAGCAAAGCCCGGCGGCGGATTCTTCGTCGAAATCGCCCCAACGCGTTTCCGCGCCGAGCGTATCGAGCAGGGTTTCAAACGCGAATGTCCGGCAATCTCCGAAGGCGGAAGATCCCGCAGTGGCGCCGTCGAGCAGCACCACGATCTCGATACTCGGGCAGTGAAACACAAGTTCGCGCGCCAGATCGGCGAGTCCCGCGCCTACGGCGATGACGCGGTCCTGCGCTTCGTTCACCATCGCCGCAAGATGGGCGACCGTCAGGCGCGGGTTGAGCGTGTGGCAGACAAAACCCGCGCCCATCGCGCCGTAATAGATCTCCAGATGATGCTGGGTATTCCAGGCAAGGGTCGCGATCCGGTCGCCGAAGCCGAGCCCCAGCGCAAGCAACGCGCCCGACAGCCGGTTGCTGCGCGCCCTCAGCGCCGCGTAGCCAATGCGTCCCGCGCCGGCCGTGACGATCTCACGACTTCCCCGCCACTTCGCCGCGTGATCGAGGAATTTGTCTACCGTGAGAGCATAAGCTTGCATGAGCCGCTGGCACGAACGTGAACCAAAAAACTCGACCGCCGGCTGGTCGCGACAGCCGGCGGTCGACAAGTTCGGAGATCAGAACGTCTTTGTGAGACGTATTCCGTACTGCCGCGGCGGGCCTGCATAGAGGGCGCCGGAATTGTTGGACGAAACATACTGCTCGTTCGTGAGGTTGTCGCCATAGAGCGTCAGATACCAGGTGCCGATCGCATATTCGAGCTGCGCGCCGAGCAGGTTGCGCACACCAAGATGATCGCCCAGCGCGGTATCGTCGAATATGGATGCCCATTGCGAGGCCACATGGGCGAAGCTCACGCGCGGCGTCAGCGTGCAGTCGTCGCCGAGTTCGAACACGTATTGGGCCTGCAGATTGTACGTGAAGCTGGGCGCATAGGTGATCGGATGTCCCTTTACGTTGACGCAATAGATATCGGTGCCGCCCGTCGATGGATTGCAAGTACCGCTCGCAAGCAAATTGTATCGCGGATCGACCGCCCAGAAATTCGCGATCGAGCTCTTGAGCAGTCCGATGTTGCCCGAGACCGAGAACTGCCCGAACGTGGCCTGGGCGTCTCCTTCGGCGCCGTAGATTGTCGTCGATTTGGGAAGATTGACTTCATACGTGTCGAATGGAGTCTGCGGGTCCGACAGCGTGACCTGGAAGTGATTGTAGTCGGTATAGAAGGCATCCAGCTCCGTATGCAAATGGTCGTCGAACCACGATGTCCTCTTCCAGCCCAGCTCATAATCCGTATCCGTAACCGGGCCGAATGAAGCAGGGAAGCCAGGGCCGGCGGTGTTGAGACCGCCGCCCGTATAGCCGGTCGCCACATATGTGTAGATGAAATCGCCATCGTTGGGAGTCCAGTCGAGCGAGGCCTTGTATGTGAGCTCGGAGGACTTCTGGGTCGTGAGGCCCGTACCGAACGTGCCATAACTCCAGATGTCTACGTCATTGTGCGATTCGGTCTCGGTCCAGCGCGCCCCGAGAGAAGCCGAAAAGCCGTCCCAGAGTTTGGCTTCCACCTGACCGAAGCCCGCATAGTCCTCGTTGCTCGTGTGACCTTCGAATGTATAGGACGTGTACTGGTAGAAGTTGGACGGGTTGGGTGTCGGATCGTTGCCGATGCGCGGCCCGACGGCGATGTAGAATTGGTATGGAGACAGCCACGTATAATAATTTTCCTGGCCGTACGCGCCCAAAACCCATGAGACCGGCTGGTTGTCCGGCGAGATCAGGTTGAGTTCCTCGGAGTAGACGGTTTCATCCACCGAGTCGAAAAACGTCCAGTCGCCCGTCGTGCCGAAATAGGGAAAGTCGGACGGATTTCCGTAATCCGTAGCGTCCAGGTCGGCTCGCCAGCGTCCGTTGCCGACGTTGTAGTCCGAGATGGATTGCAGCTTGATGCCGTCGGCGAACGTGTAGTCGACCTTGAGGATCGTGCGCTGTTCGCGATCCATTCGGCCTTCCGGCGCATTCTCCGTGACATCGAAAAGATTGCCATTGTGGTACGGGTTGGGGGTGCCGTAAGGCGCGACCGGTGCGCCAACGGGCAGGAGCTGCGAGAACGGCACCGCGGGAGCAGCGCCGAAATCCTGGTACAGCGCTTCGTATTTGAGCAACACCGACAGAGACTGGGTGGGTTGCCACAGAAGAGCGGCGCGCCCTTCGGCTTCGTGGAGGTCCGGCAGATTGTAATGGGGTTTGCAGCCCGCGTAGACGTTGTTGGGGCAGGCATCAGCCGGGTCGCTGTCCGTGATGGTGTAGAAGCTGTCCTCTTTTTCGCCGAACCCGGAAATGCGCAGTGCCAGCGTATCCGTGAGCGGAATGTTGATCGCGCCTTGCAGCTGCTCGTCGTTGTAATTGCCGTATTGGGCCTGGGCGTAGCCGGAGTAGCCGCCTCCGATATCCGGATTGTTCGTCGTCACGAAGACCGCGCCGCCGGTCGCGTTCTGGCCCACGAAGGTGCCTTGCGGCCCGCGAAGCACTTCGACGCTCTGGATATCGTAGTAGGGTTCCGCCGTGAGGTATCCCGGGAAGGTCGACGCCCCGTCGAAATACGTGACGACGCCGACCGATGTCTGCGTGTCGTGCTCGCCTCTGCCGATACCGCGGATGTCGAATTCGATGCCCTGGCCCAGATCGTTGATGGTCACGTTCGGCACGACGAACTGCAGCGAATTGACGTCGTTTACATCCCGGATCTTCAGGTCGTCTCCCGACAAGACGCTCGCCGTCAACGCCGTCTTCATCAGGTTTTCGGTCCGGCGCTCGGCCGTCACCACGACTTCTTCAATCCCGCCATTCGATGCGCCGGTCGAGGATGATCCGCCGGACGTCGGCGCGGTCTGGGCGTGAACGGCGCTGCAGCAAACAAGCGCCAGAATGGACGTCGAAAGGCCTAGCTTGCCCCGCATGATGCTTTCCCCCCTTACGCCCGAAGGCGATCGCGCGCGCTCTCCGGCACGCTCGAGAACGCTCTCAGGAATTCGGCAGGCCGTCAATATTCATTCACATGCTGATGAATATCTTGGTGAACGGTGCGGCTTTCCGGCAACAAACGCCATGGTTGATCTGCGCTCCCGGGATTCTCATTGGTGACGTCGGCGTCAGTGTGCGCTGCAAAATTCCCGGACCGACCGGCGAGGACTGTTCGACACTGCGCGCTTCGACAAGGGATCGAACGCCGGACAGAAAGCGAAGAGAGCGGTGCAGGCGGACGACGATGGCTGCGGCCCGGCCCAGAGGATCGACTTCGAATTCATCGCAAGCTGCACGCCGTCATTAAAGTGCACGCCACATCCAGCGGATCGGGTCGGCTTCATCGAGCCGCAAATGCGCGTTCTTGTAAAACGCCGTAATGTCCTGACGCATTTGTTCGCAGCCTTGCGGCTTGGCCCGACCGTCCGGCACTGATAACTGAAGGTGCGGCATCCATCTTACAGGCACCGGAGCAGGCGTGATCGTCATCGAGTTTATCGTCTTCGTCGTTTCGTCGGGGCTGTTTTACAGCGGGCGCTTTCGCCACCACCTTTGGGCGGTGCTGATCGCGGGCGGCATCGCGACAGGTTCGTCGCTCCTGTTCTTCTACGAACTCTATGAGAAACTGGAGTTGCGCACCGAGGCGTCGGTCAAGGTGGTCAAGGTGGTGGTGCCTGTCGTGCAGCACATCTCCCGGCCGCCTGCGCTCTCAAGGCCGGAGAATTGCCGCGCGGATTACCCCCTGATCGCGCGCATCTTCGGTCAGGAGGGCACGACCGAACTTGCATTCCAGGTGATGGCCGACGGCACCCTGAGCGGCATCACGGTCGCCAAATCCAGCGGCTCGGACCGGCTCGACGACGCGGCGATCGACTGCGTGTCCAGATGGCACTACCGGCCGGCGATCAAGGACGACCAGCTGGCCGACATGCCGATGACGGTGAAGGTGGACTGGAATCTCAGCGACAACGAGTCCGACAAGAGCGCCCCGGCAGACAAGAAAGACACAAGCGCGGGAGGGGAGAAGTGAATGGGAGACTGCGGACGTGGAAACGCGGTACGAACATGCTTGAGATGCCGTGTCGCCGCAAAAACGAAGTGGTCACGCGGAGCGGAGCGCGGGCATCTTGCCCGCTTTTTTTACAGCTATTGAAAAGAAAAAGCGGGGACGTCTAATCCATTTCGCTGCAGCAGTCGCGACGCATGGCCGTATTTGGAAATAGATCAGACGTCGCAGTATTTCCTGCTTCTTGCGCTCATGGCGCCGTTACGTAGCTTTCGACTGAGATTCGTTCGAGCTTGTTGTTTTTGTCGAGATACAGATAAATCGATATTCCTTGGGCTGCCCACCAACCGGACGAAGGTTGACGGATAATGCCGAAGTACCCATGCGAATATTCATCATACGCGAACACTATATGGTGTTTACGAAAATACTTTTCAATCTG